>JBLYYS010000025.1:0-3726 GCA_048550235.1 Acidimicrobiia bacterium
CTTACCCGCCTCACCGAGAAGTAGGTTTTTCGCAGTCTCGGTAGCGACCGTAGAGGCGGGTGAGGCTAGGTGCCTGGTTCTCCACGAGTCGAAGCCGGCGCCGGCAAGCCGTGCGAAGTCGATTTCGACCTCGGCGTAGTCGAAGTTCGTCCACCATCCCATGGCGGTGCGAGGGGGCCAGTAGTTGACTCCCAACCGGAACGTGTCGCTCCGAGCGGCAGTCGGGAGTCAGCCGGCATCGGTTCCTTCGACCCGTCGCTCCAGGTGGCGTTCCACGGCGCGGCGATAGACGGCCAGGTACTCGTCAACCATCCGGTCGACGTCGAAGCGATGCTCGACCGAAGCACGCACCGCTATCCGGTCCAATGCGGATGAAGCCTGTACGGCTGCGAGGGCCTCTTCGACCGAGGTCACCAGGAAGCCATTCTCACCGTCGGCGATGAGTTCGGGCATCGATCCGCGACGGTGGGCGATCACCGGCGTCCCGCAGGCCATCGCCTCGACAACACTGAACCCGAACGGCTCGTCGAAGTTGATGAGGTGCAAGAGTGCTCGGGCGCCGCCGAGCAGATCACCGCGCGTCTCGGGGCCTACCGGACCGATGTACTTGATTTGGTCTCCGCTCAGCCGGGGCTTCACGAGCTGATCGAAGTAGGCCTCGTCTTGAATGATCCCGGCGATGATCAGCGGGAGCCCGGACCTCTCCGCGATCTCGATGGCTTCCACGGTTCCCTTGTCGGGGTGGATCCTCCCGAAGAACAACAAGTATTCGCCCGGACTCGATTGAACCGCAAACGACTGCATGTCGATGCCGTGGTGAATCGTGGCCACGTAGTCGAGCTCCTCGTGCCGATTGGCGTCGCTAATCGCCACGAAATAGCCGCGGTTGTTGTACTTTGCATAGACCGGCACGATCCGTTCGGACGAGAATCCGTGAATCGTGGTGACAACCGGGGTATCGACGAGACAGGTGTATGTGAGCGGCAAGAAATCGAAGCTGTTGTGGATCACATCGAACTCATCTGCCTGCTCAAAGACCGCGGAGATATGCAAACCCTCCCAGACCTTCGGGTCTAGCTTCGCATCTTCGGAGTATCCCGTCGGGGCGGTCCCCACCAAGCGCGCCCCAGTTACGGAATCTGCCGTGGCGAACAGGGTCACGTCGACTCCCCGCCTGACCAGCCCCTCGGTGAGGAGGGAGACGAACTGCTCCCATGGCCCGTAGTGACGTGGTGGCACCCGCCACGAGATTGGGGCAAGAATCGCCACCCGAAGCCGGCTAGATGGGAGGGTGGGAGATGACATCAGACCGCTCTGACGATCATCGATCCCGATCGCGGTCTCTATTCTCCCGGGCTAGGCGGCGTTCTCGATCGGCCTTTTCGCGCGATTCACGACGTTCGCGCTCGGCCTTTTCGCGCGACTCGCGACGTTCGCGCTCGGCCTTCTCGCGCGACTCACGATCCGCCCCTTCGCGCCGTGAACGCTCTTCGGAATGCTCACGGTCCTTCTCGGTCTGTTTCTCGTTCTCGTGCCGGGCGTGGTCAGCCTTGCGTTGCTCTTCGTGCCGGGCGTGGTCAGCCTTGCGTTGCTCTTCGTGCCGGGCGTGGTCGGCCTTGCGCTCTTCACGCTCCCGGTCGGCGCTCGACGGTTCACTGTCCATGTTTGTTGTCCCGCCTTGCCTTTGATTCGGTCCTCACTCATGAGGCTAGCGGGATCAAGATTTAGCTCCTCGGTTGTGAGCTTCGAGATCGGTCCGATCCGCCGTTCCCCAGAGAACCCAGAACCGCTAATCGACGGAATGTGACTGGCCTTCGGAGTTCGACCGGGATTGATGAGACACCGCCCCATGGCGAGCGTGCACGAGCTATCAGCGATCGGACTGGATTGAGTGCCGAATTAAGCGCTTCGAAGAATGGGTTCGGGTGAATCCAGTTCGAGGTGCGCTACTTCGGCATGCTCCTCGGCCAACTGCCCACGATCGGTCCACGCGGTGTAAACGATGTAGCCGAGTGACAAGATCCACATCGTGACTAGGCCGTTGAGCGCCAGGTCGACAAGGTCGGTCAACATGGTCATTACATCGGCCGATTTCCACAAAGCTGTAGCCAGACGGCGACTTGAAACCGGCCCTTCAGTTGCGGTGGAGTTGGGTCGATACTGACTCCATGAATCGCCTTGCCATCATCTGCATATTGCTCATCGCCTCAGGCACGTCCGCGTGCAGCTCCGACTGGAGCGATGCCGAGCTCAGGTCGGTCGAGAGCTACTGCGAGGCCACCGCCGGTGGTCACGCAGGATCGTGCGCATCGTGGATCGACGGAATCCACCGGCTCAGCAACTGTGACACGGATCAAGCGAAGAGGGTCATCGATCGTGTCATCTCCGAATACAACGGAGCGCCGGCTGTCTCGATCGCGGAGGGGTACGAGCTTGTCGGATGCGAGTACGGTGCCCGCTGATCAGGCGTCCTCTTCGAGCTCTCGCTCGTAGACCTCAAATCCAAGCTGCAAGTAGGTGCCAACAGCCGGATCCGAGTCTTCCCAGGCATCGATCCGGACTCGATCGAGGTCGAGGGACGAAAGATACTCACTGGCCCGGGACATCAGCGCGGATGCGATCCCCAATCGTTGATACGGGGGTGTCACGGCGACAACGCTGATATACCCATATACGGCGCGCCGGAAACAGATCACGAAACCGGCCGGTTCCTGCTGTGACTCATGGTTGGCGATGAAGATCCCGTTGGGATCGAACTCATCGAAACCATCCCAATCGTCGCCCCACGGCTCCTCTGCGAAGGAGTCGGCGTAAAGGCGAGGGACAAGCGCGTGGTGCGATCGTCTCTGATATTGATCCAAGGCGAACCCGGCAGGCAGTGGATGGTTGAGCCCGGCCGTCGGTCGCTCCATTCTGAGGAGTATTCGAGACATCAATCCACCTCTCCGATGCCACTCTTCGATGCTACGTCGCGGTTCGATCTCATAGGCCCAGATATCGCGATATCCCCCAATTCCGTTGGCTAATTCGTTATCGTCTTTGTTGACGGCGATGGACCGTCGACAGTTTCGAACCTCTAGGAGGGGTGGATGAACAAAACGGAGATGGCGAAGAAACTCGCCAAGAAGACAGACCTGACACAGGCCAAGGCCGCCGAGGTAATCGACGCGATCTTCTCGTCGGAGGCCGGCAACGGAATCATCGCCGTCGAACTCGATGCCGGTCGCAAGCTAGCGATTGCCGGCTTCGGAACATTCGGCACGAAGTCACGTGCCGCTCGTCAGGGCCGCAACCCGGCCACCGGTGAGACCATCACGATCGCCGCCAAGACCTACGCAACGTTCAAGCCGGCCAAGGGCCTGCGCGACCGCGTAGCCCAGTAAACGCAAGACGCAGACGACGAAGGAGTGCCCGACTTCGGTGGGGCACTTCTTCAATTCCGAGACATCTGCGATCATTGGGGCGATGTACTCGCTCGCCAAGTGGTTTCTGCAGCTTCGTGGTTGGAGAATCGAAGGGGAGTTCCCCCCGGATCCCAAGTTCGTAGCGATCGGTGCCCCGCATACGTCGAACTTCGATTTCATTGTCTTTCTTGGCGTACTGGGACACTTCAACAGGAGGGCACGCTATATCGGCAAGCACAGTCTCTTTGTTGGGCCACTTGGCTGGATCATGAGGAAACTCGGAGGGATTCCTGTCAACCGGAAGCGCTCCGGTGGCCTGGTC
>JBLYYS010000026.1:0-3805 GCA_048550235.1 Acidimicrobiia bacterium
CGCGAGACCGGAGCTTCCGACCTGATGCGCCGGGCGATGGATCTGGGAGCCGACGTCGTCGGGGGCATCCCCTGGATCGAGTACACAGAGGTAGATGAACAGGACCACGTCGATGAGATCTTCAACCTGGCGGTTGAGTACGACAAGCCGGTGTCGATGCTGGTCGATGATGCAGGTGATCCCGGTCTGCGAACTCTCGAGATGATGGCCGTCAAGGCCATTGAGACCGGTTGGGAAGGCCGCGCGCTGGCACACCATGCCCGGGCGATGTCGATGTATCCCAAGCCGTACCTTCAGAAGCTGAGTGCCTTGCTCAAGCGCGCAAGGATGGGTGTCGTCACCGACCCCCACACCGGGCCATTACATGCGCGCGTCAAGGAGTTGCTGGAGGAAGACGTCCTGGTCTGTCTGGGTCAGGATGACATCTCCGACGCCTACTACCCGCTGGGTCGCAACAGCATGCTGGAAGTGGCGTTCCTAGCCGTGCACCTGCTGTGGATGACGAGCGCGGCGGAGATGGAAACCCTGTACTCGATGGTGACAACCGACGCCGCACGGGCGATGGGTGTCGACGACTTCGAAGTTGCGGTGGGGTCTCCGGCCCACCTGGTTGTCCTCAACGAGCCGAACGTTCGAGAGGCGCTGCGAAACCACGCGGCCCCGCGCTATGTGATCAGCCACGGCCGGTTGATCGATCGGCAGGCGATGGAATCGATAGTGGCTGCCGAGGGTGCTTCGTAGGCCTCTTCTCAACCGGATAGGGCTTCGACGATCGTGATGATGCCGATGGCTAAGAACAACCATCCCAGACTCCGAACCAAGCGCACTTCAGGTACGCGCCGCGCGATTTGCGGCCCGATCTGGCCACCAATGATCACCCCCGGCACCGTGAACATGGCGATCGACATGACAGTTGTGAGAGAGTCGCCACCGGTGGAGATGAAGTCCAAGAGGTGCGCCGCCGAGGCCGCCAGGGCCGTCACCGCGACGACCGCGACAGAAGTAGCGACTGAGACTCGCGAAGGCACCCGGCATCGCTTGATGAGTGAGTATGAATTGAGCTCACCCAAACCTGTAGAGATGAGCCCCACCAGCAACCCGCCCAGTCCGGCAAAGGCTCTGCCTTCGCTTGTTCGACACAGGGCGTACTCGTAGGTGGCTCCATCTGATGTGACGATCTTGCGGGCGACGCTGGGTTCGACGACTCCCTCTCCGCGTGCGATGGCTTTGTCGGATTCGTCGTGGTCGGCCCGGTGGCGAACGAAGGCCGCCGCGATTACCAGCAGGCCGACCCCCAGGATGCCTTTGAGCAAGCTTTCGGCGATATACCCGGCCACCAGTGAGCCGGCTACCGCCAGTGGAACAGAAGCAAGCATCAGCATTCTGGCCATTCGCCAGTCGATGGCTCGGGCCCGTGCATGAGCCCACACGCCGGAGGTAAACCCGAAGACTTCGGTGATCAATGCCGTGCCAATCGCTACCTGGGGAGCCAGACCGAGTCCGATTACGAACAGCGGTGAGAAGAAGGTGGCGCCACCAATGCCCGCACCGTTGGCGATTGAGGCGACGAAGATTGCGACGGGGAACAGGTACCAGTACACGATCGGCTGCTCCTCGGCTCGTGGGCGCGGCTACCACGGGGAACGCCGTCGGGACGCGATCTCTTCCGGGAGTCGCTTCTGCCGAACGTGTGACCCGTTGGTGGCTAGCGGCCGACCAGCCCAATCGGTCGGCGGCCGTAGTTGTCGAGGAACCGGTACGGGTAGCGGGATTCCTGGCGGCTGGCTGCGTTCAAGGTTCCCATCGCCTCGTCGGGCAGGAACAACCCGGCAGCCTCCAGGTTGGCCTGCAGCTGACCGATTGTCCTCACACCGATGATGGTGCTGGCAACCGGTGGTTGGGCCAGCACCCAGGCCAGTGCCACCGCGGCCGGCGTGCTACCCGCTTCGGCAGCAACGGAGCGAACGGCTTCAGCTACATCCCAACTGCGGTCGTCCTGACGTTTGACCCAGGCTTCCTCGTCTCCGTCCGGCTGGCTTCCCAATCGGCCTTCCTCGGGCGCGGGGCGCTTGCCGCGTTCGTACTTGCCTGAGAGGAACCCGCCCGCCAGGGGACTCCACGGCACCAGGCCGACCCCCTCCGACGCAAGCATATCGAAGAACTCCGGTTCGATGTCGCGACCGATCAGGCTGTACTGGTATTGCGCAGCAACGAACCTGGCAAACCCGGTCGCATCACTCGTGGCTAGGGACTTCATCAGTTGCCAGGCCTTGAAGTTCGATACTCCGATGTACCCCACCTTGCCGGCCGAGACCAGATCGTCGAATGCTCGCAACGACTCCTCGACTGGTGTGAGTGGGTCCCAGCAGTGCATGTAGAGAAGATCGATGTGGTCGGTCCGCAGGCGGCGGAGACTGTTCTCCACCCCGGTGCGGATGTGTTTGCGCGAGAGTCCGACATCGTGAACGCCGTCTCCCGTGCGGAACCGCACCTTCGTGGCGAGTACGACCTGGTCCCGTTTCCCCGTCAGCGCCTTGCCGACGATCTCCTCCGATCGTCCACCGGCGTAGACGTCGGCGGTATCGATATGGTTGCCGCCCGCGTCGAGGTACGCGTTGATGATTTCTGTGGCCTCATCCGGTGATGCCGATCTCGCCCCCTCCTCACCGAATACCATCGTTCCAAGTGCAAGTTCCGACACGAGGAGACCGCTGTTTCCCAATCGACTGAATTGCATCGCACTCCTTCAGCTCGGTTTCGAGCCTACCGATCGCATGAGTCGCCCCGATCGTGGAGGTCTAGCGGACGATCAAGGCTTCAAGTGCCGGAATGAGAATGGCGTCGTAGTAGGTGTCGCGGTCACCCGGGTCGGAGGCCAGTAGCACCAGCACCGTGAATCCGTCGGTTTCTGCGAGGGCGACGTCTGTTGCCACACCCTCGACCTCGATGCTGTGGATCTGCCAGGACGCGCTGCTGCTCTCGTAGGGCCTGCTGCTGATATCGCCTTCCTCTGCTCCTAGCTGTGTGGTCAGCAGGGAGAGGAGAAGGTCTGCCTGGTTTCCGCCCACGGCCTGGAAAAGCAGCGCGGTTTGGTCGAGTCCGCTTTCTCCCCGCACAAAGGTGCCGGCAGTCAGCTCGTCCCATTCCTCAGGAATCACAGACTGGATCGTGGCTCCGAATGATTCGATGGTGACCGGTGTCAACCGGACTGCAGCGATCGGCTCGTTGCCGGTGACGAAATCTGGGCCCGCCATTTCGTCGATGCAGGCGGAATCGGGAGTGCTGAGGGGGTCATCCAGGAAGTCCCGCGCGATGGAGAGCGCACAGGGATGGGCGACCGAGGTCCCGTGGCCCAGGCCCGGGAACTCCAAGAAGAAGGAGTTGGTCAGGGTCTCGGCTGCCAGCCGGCCCCAGGACGGAGGGGTGATCGGATCGAACTCGCCGGCGAGGACGAGAGTGGGGATGTCACTGTCGACCGCCATGTTCTCGATTGGATCCGCTTCTCCCACGTCCCACAGATCGCATATCTCGAGCACGAACGGCCCCGTGTTGGTACCGGCTTCGACGAATCGTTTGATGTAGGGATCGAAGTCTCCCGACGCCTGTAGTGCTTCCGGGTCGGTAAACGGCACCTCTTCCCGACACTGCACCGAGTAGGTCTGGCCGGCCGAGACGAAGCCGATATTCGCTAAGAAGTTGGAGAGCAGGAGTTCGAGTGACTGGAAGTCGCCGCTTTCGGCGTCCTCAATCAGCCCGGGAAGGATCGGTATGAGGTCGCTCGAGTACAACGATTGAAAGAGCAGCG
>JBLYYS010000027.1:0-2934 GCA_048550235.1 Acidimicrobiia bacterium
ACCCGCACTTCCGGCTGGCAGCCTCCGTGGCGGCCTATGCAGAAGCCCTGAAGGATGTCGGGGACCGAGGTGACTACCAACTCGAAGACGTCGCCAATGAGGTCGACCGGATTGCCAACCTGCTCGACGATCCTGATGTGGACGACCTGGTCCGCCTGATCGACAGGAGCACACGGCTCTTCGAACGATAACGCCGCCGCCAACAGGGTGCCGGTCGACTCTACGGCCGGCACCCGGCGCGCCCGGTAGGGTCGTGTCATGGCCAACGACACCGCCTCAAAAGTCAAGCAAATCATCGGCGTCATCGACAAGTGGCTCGACTACCAGACGTACATCCGAGAAGTCCCGGGCGTAGCGGTCGGAATCTCAGTCGGAGAGGAAACGATCTTCGCCAAAGGGTATGGATTCGCCGACCTGGCCGAAGGCAGGCCGGTGACCCCCGATACCCGATTCCGCATCGCTTCGCACTCGAAGACGTTCACAGCGACGGCAGTGATGCAACTGGTAGCCGACGGCGCCCTCCGGTTGGACGACCGTGTGGTCGACCATCTGCCTTGGTTCCGGGCCGAAAGCGACGACAACCTCGAACACGTCACGCTCCGTCAACTGTTGAGTCATTCGAGCGGCCTCATCCGCGATGGAGACACCGGACACTGGAGTCATGATCGTTTTCCCGACCTACCGGAGATCGTTCGCCAGGTTGCGGACGGTCCCTCCGTATACCCGTCCAACGAACACCTCAAGTACTCGAATTTCGCCTATACGTTGGCCGGCCAGGTCATTGAAGCCGTCACCGGAACCAGCTACGAAGAGCACATCACGGGGGCGATCCTCGATCAGCTCGGCCTCGATTCCACCACGGCGGACCTGCCGGACGACATGAGCGGGCACGCCACCGGCTACTCAAGACGCTTCCCGGGCAACCCGAGAACGCCGCTGGATCATGTGGCTGCCAAGGTGATGAACGCGGCCACCGGCTTCTCCTCGACCGTCAACGATCTTCTGCGCTGGTACCAGGCTCACCTAATCGGCAACAGCCGACTACTCAACGACTGGGACAAGCGCGAAATGCAGCGGCTTCAGTATGAAGACCGCACCTACAGGTGGGGAGTCGGGTTCGAACACTCCAAGGTTGGCGACTTGTCCTTCGTTGGTCACGGCGGCGGCTACCCCGGTTTCATCACGTTCTCGTCCCTCAATCAGAAGCATGAGTTGGCCATCGTCGTCCTGACCAATGCCATCGACGGCCCGGCCGGCATCTTTTTCGAAGGCATCGTCAAGCTCATCGCCAAGGCCCTGAGTGACGAGTTCGATGGCGATCTCGACGAATCATTCGACCGGTTCGGTGGGTTGTACGCCGACCGCTGGCGAGTAGAGGTTGTCGACCGGGTGGGAGGAACGCTCGTCTCGCTGAATGCCGATTCCATCGACCCCACCCTCACGCTGGAAGCTCACGAACTCGTGGAAGGATTCCGGTTCCGAGCTCCCGAGACGCTAGCAATCAGTAGTCCCGGAGAGGAGTTCTGGTTCGAAGAGGTGGATGGGGAGCCACGGATCGCCTACCCGGGTGGTTTCACCGCCCGCTTCCGTCGGCCACGGTCCGGGAACGCTTGATGAGTGAAACCATCAGCGTCCGGGATCACAGCCGGCCGTGCGAACACGGCTCACTCTGGCATCACTGGACCGAGATCAAGAACGCCAAATGGTGGCAGGAACCCGAGTGCTTGGGCGGTCGGGAGATGGTCCTCCGTCGGGTCGAGGACGGTAGCTGGCAAGAGATCGCTTCGTCCGACGAGGATCAAGGCTGAGCCACACCGCCGGTGTGTGGCTTTCGAACCCACGTAACCGTTGGGCGCGACCGAAGAACGGTTTGTGCGGCCTCGAGGCAGGTGGCTAATCCCCTACTAGTCCGTGGGCCACTTGTAGGCATACCAGAAGATCAGAACGTTGAACAGGACGTAGAAAACCCCCAGGTAGTACTCCCAACCCTGTGTGGCATCCACAAAGAACACCATGTTGAGCAGCAGGTAAATCGGAGCCAAAATCAGGTTGGCCATCCGAACGTAGGTGGGACGCCCCACCAGACAGAAAACGACCATCAGAGTCAGCACGATCGCGGTGGTGGGGGCAACGAAGAGAATCAGCGAATCAGTGGCAACCTCGCCCATCTCTTGCGCTTGGGTGAACATATCCCCGAAGATCCACAGTATGAAGTGGCATATCCAGAACACTGCCAGCAGCATCCGTATGTTCACCTTCGGATTCACCAGACTCGAGTCGGCCGGCTCGATACTTTCCACAATTTCCTCCATTCGAACTCACGCAATCATCTCTTGACCGCTCCAAGTCGGAGAAGGGTCGAAGGTCCCAACCTTGCCCACTTGCTTGCCTCGGTTGTTGGTGGACGGTTCAAGGAAGGATGGCGTCGAGTATCCGCTCGGCCGATACTTCGCCGAACACTGTGATGACGAAGGCGATGGTGGGGACGATCAATCCCGCCGCGGAGCGCAAGAGGGCGTGGTTGGGGCCGGTGGCAGGGGCATCCCGAATCCTGTCGTGAAGGAAGAGAAGATCTCGGAGACGCTCCGTCTCCTCAGGTGATAGGTCGGCAAAGCGTGATTCGAAGGTGTCGATGCGTTGTCGCAACACTGCCAGTCGCTGGTTGCGGCTCCTCTCGATGATCCTGCGGACGCTGGCACGGTTACTGAACGCCAAACCGAGAGTGCTCAAGTAGCCGATCACCACAAACCCCACCGCCAGCGGCAGCACCAGCGCCGAATCCCACGACACCAGCACCACTGTCAGCACCAGGAAGACCGTGATCCACCACCCGGCAATGAACCCTTGGATGGTCGTCTTCCGCATCACTTTGTGGACCTCGGGCGAGTCCGCCGGACTCGGCCAGAACAGTTGGTGGTCGTATCTGGCTTCTCG
>JBLYYS010000028.1:0-6737 GCA_048550235.1 Acidimicrobiia bacterium
GCCGCGTCTGTGGTCAGGAACACTGAGAACCCGTAGAACATCGACCCGAATGCGACCATCACTATGAGCGATAGGGCCACGATCGCGGGCCACGAGAAGCGTTCCATGCGTCCAGGCTAGGTGTCGTCCCTCCCGGGCGGCACGTCCGACTGGAGGGGTCCGGCCAGCCGGTAGCATCGGATCCATGCATGATGATCTTCGCTCCGCCGTCGACGACCTTTTTCCGTCGCTCCAAGACACTCTCGAAAACCTCGTCCGTATCCCTTCGATAAGCGCCCCCGGATTCGATTCCTCCGAAGTCCGCCGGTCCGCTGAAGTCGTCGCCTCTCTGCTATCCGAGGCCGGTTTTCAGGACGTGCGACTTCTGGAAGTAGAGGGAGCCCACCCTGCGGTGTTCGGCGAGATCCCCGCCCCGGAAGGCGCTCCGACCGTTCTGCTCTATGCCCACCACGATGTGCAGCCGGTTGGCAATCTCAGTGATTGGGACCGTGATCCGTTCGAGCCTGTCGAACTAGAGGGTCGACTGCTCGGAAGAGGATCATCTGACGACAAGGCCGGAATCGTCGTCCATCTGGGTGCTGTGATGGCACACGATGGTCGTCCGCCGGTCGGCGTCAAAGTCATCGTTGAAGGCGAAGAGGAGGTGGGGTCGACTCATCTCGGAGACTTCCTGGCCGGGTATCGGGATCAGCTGGAGGCCGATGTGATCGTCATCGCCGACTCGGGAAACTGGCGTATCGGTCAACCGGCGCTGACTACCTCGTTGCGTGGCCTCGTCGATTGCACGGTGGAAGTGCGGACGCTCCGCTACGCAATCCATTCAGGGCAGTTCGGCGGCGTTATCCCCGACGCCCTTACGGTCTTGTCGAGACTCCTCGCCACCCTTCACGACGGGGACGGCAACGTTGCGATCCCGGGTCTGGTCGCGAGCGCATCCGAGGATCTCGATCTGACGGAGGCAGAACTGCGTGAGCAAGCCGATACCGTCGCCGGTCTCGAACTGATCGGTTCAGGTTCGCTGACCTCGAGGATGTGGACACAGCCGGCGATCGCGGTGCTCGCTATCGACGCTCCGCCGGTATCCGACGCGGTCAACGCGCTGGTCCCGGCGGCACGAGCCAAGGTCAGCCTTCGGATTGCTCCCGGTGACAGCCCTGAACGAGCAATGAGCACATTGGTGGCCCACCTCGAACAGCATGTGGAGTGGGGCGCGGAGGTGGTTGTCACGCCGGGCGCCACAGGCGATGCTTTCGCGCTGGAAACGACGGGTCGCACGACCGAGGCTTTCCGGACTGCTTTTGAGGAAGCCTGGGGACGCGAGCCGGTCGATATGGGCGTGGGCGGTTCCATACCGTTCGTTGCCGCCTTTTCGGAGGCCTACCCCGATGCCACCATTCTCCTCACCGGAGTGGCAGATCCGACTAGCCGGGCCCACGGCCCGAACGAGAGCGTCGAACTCGACGACGTCAAGAAAGGCACCCTCGCAGAAGCAATCGCCCTCCGCCTCCTCGCCCCCTGAGGATTTCCTGTCAATGCAGGGCACGAAAAACAGTACGCCCCATTGACAGGAACTAGGGCCGGGTTTTTCTGTCAATGCAGGGCACCAAAAACGGTGCGCTCGATTGACAGGAAGCCCTCTGAACTAGAGGGCGCCGGGGAAGCCTTGGGCCTTCCAGGCTTCGAAGACGACGATGGCGACTGCGTTGGACAGGTTGAGGCTCCGTGACCGCGGCAGCATCGGGATGCGGAGCCGCTGGTCCACCAGCGGCGAGGCAAGCACGTCGTCGGGTAGACCGTCGGACTCAGGACCAAACAGCAGCGCGTCGCCCAGGCGGTATTCGGGATCCGTGTAGCGACCGTCACCGTCCCGCGTGAAGGCGATCACCCGACCGGGCGAGGTCGATTCCACAAACCCCTCCAGCGACGAGTGCTCCCGCACGTCCGCCCAATCGCGGTAGTCGAGACCGGCTCTCCGAAGCTTGGAGTTGTCCAGGTCGAACCCAAGCGGGTGGATCAGGTGCAGCGTGCTGCCGGTGTTCGCACACAGGCGCATGATGTTGCCCGTGTTCGGAGGAATCTCCGGCTGGTAGAGCACAATGTCGAACACGGTTCAGAACAACCTGAGCGTGTTCGATTCCACACCACGCAACTCGTCGTAGTCAACCTCAACACAGGCGATCTCCCGAGCTTCGGCCAAAACCTTGGCCTGTGGCGTGATCGACTGTGCGGCGAAGATCCCCCGCACCGGAGCGAGCCTGGCGTCGAGATTCAGCCTTTCCAGGTAGCGGGCGAGTTGCTCCACACCGTCGATCTCGCCTCTTCGTTTGATCTCCACCGCCACTGTTCCACCACCGGAATCGGTGCAGAGCAGATCGACCGGTCCGATATCCGTGAAATACTCGCGCCGAATCATCTGGAGGCCGTCTTCCAACACCTCCGGCTGATCGGCCAGGAGGACCTGTAGGTGAGCCTCCACGCCATCCTTTTGTAGACCGGGATCATCTCCCAACTCAATCGACACATCGGAGAGAATCTCCTCGAGACGAATGGTCAGCCGTTCGCCTTTCGGGTTGGTGACCGTCCACTCAGCCTCGTGTTCTTCGAGGTAGTTCGGAGCGTTCATCCAGTTGAGAGGCTTGTAGGCCCCACCATCGGCATGGATCGCGACGCACCCGTCGGCCTTGACCATGATCAGTCGCACGGCCATCGGCAGATGGGCGTTCAACCGCCCCTCGTAGTCAACGCTGCACTTCGCCACGACCAATCGCATGGGCAAGGAGAGTAGCTAGTTGCGAGTTGCTGACTGCGAGCCCGAAGTCCGGGAGCTGATAGGTTCTCCCGATGCACGATCGGACCGCCAAGCACCTCTCCTCGCTCCATACCCTTCTGTATCGGACTACGCGAGGGCGGGTCGGGCGGAGACTCGTCGACAACGACATGCTTCTCTTGACCACCACCGGGCGAGTCAGCGGCAGACTCCACACAGTTCCGCTTCTCTATCTCCAGGCTGAAGAGGCACTGGTGGTCATCGCTTCCTGGGGTGGACGAGCCGAGCACCCGCATTGGTACATGAATCTGCTCGCGGACCCACACGCACACGTCACTCTCCCGGGCAGGGAGTTATCCGTGATCGCGCGGACGGCATCGCCACAGGAGCGACACAGGTTGTGGCCGAAGGCGGTCGCCGCATACGCCGGCTATGCGACGTACCAGTCTCGAACCGATCGTGAGATACCCATCGTCTACCTGGACCCGGTCCAGACGTAGCGCCCCCCGGAGTGTTGATCATCCGAGGCGGACGATCCAGTCGTTGGTGAACAGATTCGAATCGCCGAGGCCCATGGCAGCGTATATCGACGGTGGGACCGAGATGTCGGCGAGGTAAAGGTCACCCACCTCGGCCGCCCCTATCAGGCCCCTCTTCGGGAGGGCAAGCGTCATGGTGGCGGTGGCCGCCACACAAGGATTCCCTGGTTTTCCGCTGGTGACGTCAAGTCCGCTTGGGGTATCGAGCGAGAGAACCGGCACCCCCGACCGATTGGCCCAACCGATCAACTCGGCCGACCTGCCGCGTGGGTCGCCCTCGAGCGAGTACCCAAGCAGGGCGTCAATCACGAGATCCGGCGATGACGGCTCATCCACTTCGTGAACCTTCATTCGTTCGAGGATTGCGTACTGATGGCGCGGCACGGGATGGAAACGATCATGCGATCGTGCCAATTCGACCGCCACGCCATGGTTCATCAAATGCCGGGCCGCCACGAGGCCGCCCCCACCGTTGCCGCCAGGTCCGGCCAGCACCACGACCGATTGAGGGGTGAAACGCTCCATTGCCAGGCGGGCGAGCGATCGACCGGCGTTCTCCATCATCTGCAGCAGTTCGATTCCGAGATCCTCGATCATCACTCGATCAATCTCGGCCATCTCAGCAGCCGTCACGGTCGGAACTCCTGTCGAGTCACCCACATCCACATCTTTCTGTTTTTCAATACAATTTGATTGTTTTTCGATACGGTATTATCGTTATTCAATATGGAGGTAAAGAAATGAACAGTCGACTCCCCCGCTTCCTACGCGGCCTCACAACGTTCTCGATGATCCTGCTGTCTGTGGTCGTGGTCCTCATGATCATCCTGGCCGGATTCCTCATCAGTGGAGACGGCTCTACCTCACCGAATCTGGCGGTACCGATCCAATTCTCGATCGACGAGGGCGTCTACACCCTGTCGAGTGACTCCTGGGGAGACGGCACCGTCGGCAAGGTGGTCGGCGAGGCGCAGTTCAGTGAGACAGGTCTTGGTCTTGCACTGGCTGCGGGCGCCACCATCATCGCCGGAATAGCGGCCGCCTTCGTTGTCCTGATCCTCCTTCGTCGCATCTTCACAACCATGATGGTCGGAACACCATTCCTTCCCGAGAACGTGCTCAGAATCCGCTGGCTCGGATGGATCGTGATCGTCGCAGCCATCGTCGAGCAGATCATCAAAGTCGGGTTGGGATTACTCGTTCTCGACCACGTAACCAGCACCGGACTCGACATCGACTACCGCTTCGACCTCAACCTCGCCGCCCTGTTTCTGGGCCTGATCATCCTCGCCCTTTCCGAGGTGTTCAGGCACGGCATGAACCTGCAGGCCGAATCCGATCTGACGGTTTGAAATGAGCATCAACGTGCACGTAGATCAACTCCTGCTCGATAGGAAGATGACCCTGACCGACCTCGCCGAACGGGTCGGGATAACGGTGGCCAATCTATCTATCCTCAAGACAGGCAAAGCCAAAGCCATCCGCTTCTCAACACTCGAAGCGATCTGTCGGGAACTCAACTGCCAACCCGGCGACATCCTGTCCCACAGCGCCGAATAGGGCTAGAGCCCGAGCTGAGACAGAATGGGTAAGACGAAAGAGGTTCACCACATGACAGACTCTCGGGAAACCGCCGCATCCGCGCGCGGCGTGACCAAGACTTACGGATTCGGTGAGACTGCCGTCACCGCCTTGGACAACATCGACGTGACGTTCAACGCCGGGGAATTCTCGGCAATCATGGGACCGTCCGGATCCGGCAAATCGACGCTCCTCCACTGCATGGCCGGCCTCGACCGCGTCTCCAGCGGGCAGGTGTTCATCGGCGATGTCGATCTCACCATGCTCACCGACAAGCACCTCACCCAACTGCGGCGCGACAAGATCGGTTTTGTGTTTCAGGCCTTCAACCTCGTCCCGACCCTCAACGCCCGAGAGAACATCACACTTCCCATGGACATTGCGGGGCGGAAACCGGAGGCTGAGTGGCTTGCCCACATCGTGGAGATTCTCAAACTCGGGGACCGTCTAACCCACAAACCGTCAGAGCTTTCCGGCGGGCAGCAACAGAGGGTGGCGGCAGCGCGCGCTCTCGCCAGCCGACCAGAGATCATCTTCGCTGATGAGCCGTCCGGCAATCTCGACTCGAAGTCGGGCACTGAACTGCTTCGCTTCATGCGCCAGGCAGTTGAGGATTACGGCCAAACGATCGTGATGGTCACCCACGATCCCCTCGCGGCGGCACACTCCGACCGGGTGGTCTTCCTCGAAGATGGTCGGATAGCTGGTGACATGCCGGACCCCACCGCCGATCGAATTCTCGATCGAATCAAGACTCTGGAGAGCTAGCGTGATCCGTGCTGCACTGAAGAACCTCTGGGCCCACAAGCTCAGATCTGGCCTACTGTCTCTCGCCATTCTTGCCGGGGTCAGCTTCGTGGTGGCCGCCTTCGTGTTCACGGACACCATCGGTGAGGCGTTTGACAACCTGTTCTCCGACGCCTTCTCGGCAACCGACATCCAAGTGCGCCGCGAGGTTGACCCAGACTTGAGCTTCGGATTGCCGGAGCGAATGTCGGAGGAGCTTCTCGCCTCGGTCGCCGACGTTCCTGGTGTCGAGGGCGCATGGGGGACCGTGCTGTCACCATCGGGTCAAATCCTGGACTCAGACGGTGAGCTCCTCCCGACCACCGGACCACCCACATTTGTGACCTCGTGGTCGGGCGGACCGAGCCAGTTCACCATCCGCGAGGGCAGGCCACCTGAAGGTCCAACGGAGTTGATGCTGGACGCAGCGACGATCGAACGAGCCGGCTTCGAAGTAGGAGACACGGTCGGAATGCTCATCGGTGGGCCAAGACAGGACTTCACCCTGGTCGGGAGCCTCGGCTTCGGCGAAGCCGACAACCTGCTTGGAACGAGTTGGGCCGTCTTTGAGCTCGAAGCGGCACAAGTGCTCCTGGATGCCGTCGGTCAGGTCGACGCGATCGAACTCACCATCGAACCCGGCAGCGATCTCGATGCCATCGTTTCTGCAGTCGACGCGATCGTTCCCCCAGGGGTGGAAGCAGTCAGCTCTCAATCGGTAGCCGAGGAACAGACGGCCCAGGTGAAAGAAGGTCTCGGATTCCTCAACACGTTGCTGCTGGCGTTTGCGGGTATCTCGCTCTTCGTCGGGATCTTCGTCATCTACAACGCATTCCGAATCGTTGTGGCACAACGCACACGCGAACTAGGGCTTCTACGCGCTATCGGAGCAACCAGGGGCCAGGTCACATCATCAGTGCTCTTCGAGTCGGCCCTGACTGGACTGATCGCTTCCATCATCGGCGTTGGAGCGGGAGTCCTGCTGGCGATCGCCATGGAGGCGCTCATAGAGGTGGCGTTTGGCGGCAACTTGCCGGACGCGGGGCTACAGGTGCAACCGCGCA
>JBLYYS010000029.1:0-3185 GCA_048550235.1 Acidimicrobiia bacterium
TAAGAGCCGGTCTCGAGATCATCGACGCCATGGAACCGTACAAGGAGGAAGTACGGCGCGACTGGGGCATCGAGATCGACGTTCGGGTCGGCATCAACACCGGCCTGGTGGTGGTCGGCGCCGTTGGGTCCGACCTCCGGGTCGAGTACACGGTCATGGGTGACGCCGTCAACGTTGCCGCCCGGATGGAGCAGACCGCCACTCCCGGCACGGTGCAGGTGTCCGGCCAGACACACAGTTTCGTGGCGGACATATTCGAATTCGAGGATCTAGGTGAGACCGAGGTGAAGGGAAGGGCCGAGCCGGTTCGCTCCTACCGACCGCTCCGGTCACTCGGTCGGCTCGGCACCCAGCGCGGCGTCGATGGCCTGCGCTCGGAACTCATCGGACGGGCCGCGGAGCTCAACAGCCTGCGGAACGCGGTGGACGAGGTTGCGGCAGGACACGGTGGCATCATCTCGGTAACCGGCGAAGCCGGCCTGGGGAAGACACGTCTGGTGGCCGAACTTCGCGACCAACTGGAAGCCGACGGCGCCGATCTGCAGTGGCATCAGGGCCGATCCCTCTCGTTCGAAACCGCCACCCCCTACGCCCCCGTGCGAGAACTGATTGGCAGCCTGGTCGGCATCAGCTCAGGCGGCGCCGCCGAATACGCAGACGTGGAAGCAGCCGTGCGCAAGGTGCTACCCGGTCGCGTCTTCGAGGTGGCACCGTTCGTGGCGGGATTGCTGGCGATAGCTCTGCCCGAAGAGCACGGACACCGTCTCGACTACCTCGATCCCGGTCAGCTGCGCACAGAGACCTTCCGAGCCCTGGGCGAGTTCATTGAAGCGGTAGCCGGGAGCCGTCCGCTGGTTCTGGCGTTTGAGGATCTCCATTGGGCGGACTCGGCCTCGATAGACCTGGCTCTCAACCTGCTTCCCATCACCGACCGAGCAGGGCTGCTACTCGTGTTCCTGTTCCGGCCGCGACGGCAGGAGATCTCGTGGAGGGTGCACGAAGCCGCCGAACGCGACTTCAAACACCGGTATCGAGTCATCGAGCTCTCTCCGCTCCCCGACTCCGACACCCGACAACTGGTTTCATCGCTACTCGATGTAGACGGCCTCACCGACGCAGTGCGAGATCTGATCCTGGAGAAGGCCGACGGCAATCCCTTCTTCGTGGAGGAAGTCATCCGATCGATGATCGACGATGAGCTGCTGGCCTACGAGGATGGTCGCTGGGTGGCGCCGCGCCCCATTGCGGAGTTCCCGGTTCCCGCCAATCTGACCGCAGTGCTCACCGCCCGCCTCGACCGGCTCGACGACAATGTCAGGGCCGTGGCCCAGGCTGCAAGCGTGGTTGGGCGAGTCTTCCAATACGACCGAGTTTCGACCCTGATCTCCGACATCGGGAGCCTCGACGGCGCACTCATAGAACTGCAACGCCGCGAGCTGGTGAGCGAGATCGCCAAGATTCCCAAACGAGTGTTCCAGTTCAAGCACGCCCTGGTCGCCGATGCCGTCTACGAGACAACCCTGCTGAAGAGCCGCCGGCAGCTGCATGCCTCCGTTGCCGACTTCCTCGAACGGGTCCAGCCGGAGGAAGCCGAAGAGATCGCCGACCATCTGCTCAGTGCCCGGCAACGGAGCCGAGCGGTGCCCTATCTGATCACCGCGGCGGAGCGGGCTTCGAAGGCATATGCCATTCCCGAAGCCATCCGCCGGGCCGAGACCGCCGCCGAGATTCTGGGTGACGACGGCGACGCCGAACTCCTGCGGCGGTCGCTGGAGGTGCTCGGCAAGGCCAAGGAGTTCAGTTTTGACCTCGAAGGAGCGGCCGCAGCGTACGGACGGCTGTTGCATATCGGGCAGGCCCGCGACGACAAGGCGATGCACATCTCCGGTCTGAACAAGCAGGCCCTCCTCAAAGGGTTCTTCTTCGACCAGCGTGAGGAAGCCCTCCAGGACCTCAGTCAGGCCGAGCACCTGGCCAAGACTTCCGACGAGGGCGAAGGGCTGATCGAGAGCTCCATCAACCAATGTTTCCTGCGAACCGCGCACGCCGAGTTCGACGAAGTCATCACCTACATGGACCAGATCACCGAACTTGGACGGGACCTGGACCACGACGACGCCACGCTGTTCGGAATGTCGCACCTGGCCAACAGTCTGATGCTCACCACCCAGTACGACCAGGCCCTGGAGGCGGCGCAGCGAGCCCTCGCTGCTGCTGAAGAGGCTGGCAACCTCAAGTACCAGGCTGAACTCCTGACAGGAGTGCTGCCGAACTGCCACATGCACAATGGTGATTTCGGACAAGCTCTGGTTGATCTCGAGCGCGGCACGGAGATAGCACTGCAGATCGGGGCCCGCGACTCAGAGGTTCTCGCCGCGGTTCTTCACGGTCAACTGGCCATGCGGCACGGAGCCTTGGAAGAAGCCCTCGGCCTCTTCCGGCGAGCCCGCGCGGCGGCCGACGCCATCGGCATTCCGGCATTGCAGGCCCTGGGTATGTGCGTCACCGGCACTTGTTATCAGCAAATCGGTGGCGAGATGCTCGACACGGCGCTCGACTGGCACTCCCGCACTCTCAACGTCATGCAGAAACCGAGCGGGACCAACTTCGGTGCTCAACTGTGGGCCGAGATTGGGCTCTGCGCGATGTCGGCCGGTCGGGTCGACGATGCCAAGGAGCTGTTCCACAAGGCATTGACGATTCCTACCGCACCGATCCACATCATGCGTCCGTTGGCCCTGCGGGGGATGGTGGCGGTTGCTCTGGCCGAGGACCGACTGGCCGACGCTCGCGACTATTTCACCCAACTGAGTGAGTACGTCAACGAGCGAGAGATGCGCGACCACTACGTGTTCCTGCCGATCACCGGCGCTGCCATCGAAGCGGCCGACGGTGACCACGATGCAGCGCTCGGTCTGCTCGAGCACGGTGAGGCTCTGGCGGCGGATCAGGACATGAAGCGGCTGCTGCTGGAGATCAAGGCCTCCCAAGCCCGGTCGCTGGATGCACTGGGCCGTGACGATGAAGCCACAGCGGCGAGGGCGGCAGGCAGTGCCCTCACCGATGAAATCGCCGTCAACCTCCACGACCAGGATCTGAGCCGGGCCTTCCGTCACGGTGCCGAAGAAATGCTGGGAGCCCATCGAACCTGACGGCGGAAGAACCCCCTCCGCCGGCGAGCATCA
>JBLYYS010000030.1:0-9633 GCA_048550235.1 Acidimicrobiia bacterium
CTTCGGGACTTCGAGATGGAGCGGGGTTCGGGAACCCCGAGAGGGTGAAGACTTCGGTCAGAACTTTCTCGGGGTTTTCCGCGTTTGGGAACCTTCGATTCCCGCTCTCAGCTTTCAGCCATCAGCCTGCAAGCATCAGCCCTCAGGCACACAGCAGTCGAGCAGAACCTGCCGGCGCGGCGTCAATCGCGTACCATGCACCTATGCCTTACCCAGAACGTCTGCTCAGTCCCGGCGAAATTGTAGAACTCGAGTTCCGGCCCCATTGGCAGCGGAACATCTATCCCACCTTCGTGACCATCGTGGCCATCGCTGCCGTAGTAGCCGTCATCTCGCTGCTCGACGAGCTGGCAATGTGGATTGCTCTCGGGGCCGTCATTGTGGTGTGGCTCGTCGTCGCCATCCCTCGATACCTCGATTGGTGGTTCACCCGCTACGTCGTGACGAACGAACGCCTGATAGTTCGTTCGGGCGTCCTGGCCAGGAAAGGCAAGGAGATTCCACTCGAAGTCATCAACGACGTGGCATTTTCTCAGTCGATCCTGGAGCGCATGGTGCATTCCGGCGATCTATTGATTGAGTCCGCCGGCGAACAGGGCCAGAGTCGGTTCACCGACGTGCCTAGACCGGAAGATGTTCAGGCGCAGATCTACCAACTGCGAGAGAAGCGGACCGTCGCCCTAGAGGGGGGCGGTGGCGGAGGAGCGGCCGGTCAGCTGGAGGCCCTTGCGAGACTGCATCGCGATGGTGTACTGACCGACGAGGAGTTTGCTACCAAGAAGCAGAAGCTGCTCGACGAAATCTGATCTTGCACTCGACTCAGACAGCATCGCGCTTTGAGTGAACGATTGCTGCCAAAATAGCGCTGTGGGTGGGCTTTGGCGGTAGAATGGTGACCGGAGAAGGTCCCGTCGGGAAGGATCCGACAGCTGCGATTTGCTAGTGCTAGCGACTTGCGGCTTGTAGTATTGAGGCACGAGGTCATCGGGAGGGTGAGATGTTCGAGGCGGTTGAGTTCATCGAAGTCGAAGAGAAGTCTGGCCGCCCCAATCCAACCCCCGAAGAGCGACTGATCGGTACCTATCCGGTCGAGGCCGACGCCGTCGCTGCCGGCAGGGCCGCCAAGGCGTCATTTCACTCTGCGGGACGTACCGAGTACGCATGGTGGGTGGTACGCAACCAAGGTGCGCAACTGGCCAATTGGATCGCAGACTCCTCCAACGATCAGGAGTTCGTACTGGATCTTCGGACCGGCCAACTGGTCGAGATCGAATAACAGCCTCTTCCCTTCGCCAAGGTCGTGTGTCTGCTGTCACGACCGGGTAAGGTCCCTCGAATCGATGAGAGGAAGACTGTGACCGACATCCACGGCGTCTTCGCCTGGATCGCTATCGGGCTGAGCGGTGCCACAGGGGTTTGGGGACTCGTACTCGCAGCCCGCCGGCGCCAACCCGATCGACCGTTTTTGATCGCAGCGGTGTTCGCCCTCACCATCATGCTTGCCCAGGGTGGAATCGGGCTGATCTTGTACGCCGGTGACGGGGACCCCGGGTCGGGACATCTTTTCTACGGAATGGTGATAGCCGCGGCCATCGCATTCGGGTACATCTATCGCTCCCAACTCGAGAAGCGGGCTGCACTTGCCTGGGGTCTATTCCTCCTCTTCCTGATGGGAGCAGGTTTTCGAGCGATCGCAAACATCGGCGCCGAGTTGGGCGGATAAGGAGAGTCATGCTGCTCGAGGGAAAGAAACTGGTAATCACAGGCGTGGTGACGGACGATTCGATCGCCTGGCACGTCGCCAGGGTCTCCCTCGAACAGGGTGCCGACGTTGTACTTACCGGCTTTGGGCGCGGCATTCGACTTACCCAACGCGCCGCCAAGCGCTTGCCTGCCGAGGTCGACGTCCTCGAGCTCGATATCAACGATCAGACCCACATGGCGGCGCTCGCCTCAGATTTGGATGCGCGCTGGGGGAAGGTCGACGGAGCCCTGCATGCGATTGCCTTCGCTCCTCAGGATGCACTCGGCGGCAACTTCCTCAACACGCCTGTGGAGAGTGCTTCCATAGCGTTTCAGACCTCGGCGTTCTCCTACAAGACGCTGGCGGTTGGTTTGCTTCCTTTGATGCGGGCGGCCGGGGGCGGCTCGCTCGTGACGCTCGACTTCGACAACTCACAGGCCTGGCCGATCTACGACTGGATGGGGGTAGCCAAAGCGGCGTTGCAGGCGGTCACCCGCTACCTCGCGCGCGATCTCGGTGCGGACAAGATCAGGGTCAACGCTGTTTCCGCCGGTCCGCTTTCTACCATCGCGGCCAAATCGATTCCCGGATTCCAGTCTCTAGAGAAAGCCTGGTTGCAGCGGTCGCCGATCAAGTGGGACTCATCCGACCCTGTCCCTGTTGCGCAAATGGTTGCATTCCTGTTATCGGATTGGGCCTCAATGACCACCGGCGAGATAGTCCACGTGGACGGCGGATTTCACGCCCTCGCCGCCGGGATCGACGAATAGCCGCCTACTGGCAAGTCGACTCCCCGAATCAACCGATTTCGGCCGTGTCCGGTTGTGCAGGGACCACCCTTGGGCGCAGTGGCAGGTCCACTACGAAGGTGGCACCGCCCCCCGGAGTATCTTCGAGTCTCACCGATCCCCCCATTGACTCTGCCAGGCCCTTCACGATGGCCAGACCGAGGCCGGTTCCGCTCCGAGATCGGGTCGCCGCCGGTTCGAGTTGTGTGAAGGGTTCGAAGACTTTGTCTTGCATCTCTGCACTAATGCCGGGACCGTGATCGATGACGCTGATCTCGGCTCGCTCTGTCTGGGTCGACACGGAAATTTCGGTCGCAGCGTTGGGCGCGTATTTCAATGCGTTCTGGACGAGGTTGATCAGAACACGCCCCAGGTGATCTGGGTCAACTCTGACGTTGACCGGTTGAGGGACGGCGACCGTGACCAGGCGGCTTGCTCCGGGAATTTCCTCGACCACCGAACGTATGAACGCCTCCAAATCGATCTCCGTGGGGTGCTGAGGCAGAGCCTGATTGTCGATCCGCGACGTCATCAGAAGGTTCTCGATCAGCTGGCGTAGACGCCCTGCCTGGTTGCGGGCCGAGTCCAGCAGGCTGAGAGCACTCATGTGGGTGGGGGCGAGTTCTGGCCTGGCGATGGTGTCCAGCGAGCCGATGATGCTGGTGAGCGGCGTTCTCAGCTCGTGTGAGACTACCGAAACGAAGTCGGATTTCAGCTGAGCGAGTTCTTCCATGCGGCGGCTGGTCTCGGCCGCTTCCTCGTAACGACCCAGATGCGCCAGCACCAGTGCGGCAGGTGCAGATAGGGATGCGAGGACATCGAGATCGTCGTCGGTGAACGGTGTGCGATCGACGCGGTCCGCCACCATCATCACTCCCATCGTGCGGTGCTCGACCTTGAGGGGCACGGCTACGGCGTGCTTCACTCCCAGCTCTGTGAGGAGATGGTTGCTCACCTTGTCATCGTCCTCGGCGAAGCGGCGGGCCTGACCGGACACGAAAGTCTGCTCTATGTCCCCCCGTCTTCGGAGGGGAAGGATGTAGCCGGTGACGTCCAGCGTGTGACCTGCAGCCCAGATCGGGCTCACGACCTCCAGAGCGGCTTTGCTTGGATCGTGGAGCAAGACCACCCCGACTTCAGCCTTCAGGTAACTGGCGATCTTGCCAACGAGTTCCGGTAGGACCCGAGTGAGGGAGTCACCGACTGCCAGAGTACGGGAGACCTCGTAAAGGCGCTCGAGGTCTCTCTCCCTGGCCTCCAGTTCCCGCTGGCGCCGGATCCCGTTGCGGATCTCCTTGCGGAGTTCGCTGGTGATGGCCGCGGTGGCGATGGCCACCACGACGAGTGTGATGGTGGGAACGACGATGTCTTCCGGAGTGGGGTTGGCACCGAATGCGATCTGGGCGACCAGGTTCGTCGCTACGAGCACGACCGCGGTGATCAGCGGCACCACCCAATGGGCGAGGGCGGCCATCAGTGCCACTACTCCGAAATACCCGATGAGAACGAATGAGGCGAGGGCCGGGACGGTCGACATGATGCTCATGGCCGACCCGATCGTGACGACGCCGAGGAGCAGCAACAGATCGCCCGAACCGCGGCGAAGAGTCGAATCCCAGTTGGGAAGCGTGAGTGCGCCGAGGACGGCAGCTATCGCAGCCAGCGGAGCCCACACACGGATATTGGTGATGGCGTCTATCCGCCAGGTGGCGAAGATGAAGGCGGCCAGCATCAACCATCCGGCCCGCAATGCAAGGCCGACAACCCTGGCGCGCGAAGCGGCCATTGCCGCTCTCGTAGAACGCTGCGCATCGATTGAAGGGATGGTCACGCCGGTCAGAGTAATCTCCGCGCCATGATCGATCTTGGATCGCCGGTCGGCCGATGACGCTGCGAGCTTTCGGAAGTCTGTTTGGGGTACGCCACGGAGAGCAGTCACCCCAGGTGCTGGCACTGCATGGATGGGGGCGGAACCGCTCGGATTTCGATCGTCTGCTCGACGGCAGTCGAGCCATTGCCTTGGATCTGCCTGGTTTCGGAGCCAGCCCTGCACCAGATGAACCCCTGGGCGCGGCCGGGTACGCACGCCTGGTGGAGCCCATTCTCCACGAGTTCGATTCCCCTCCCGTCGTGGTCGGCCATTCATTCGGGGGAAGGGTGGCCGTCGCCCTGGCGGCGGGCAGGCCCGACCTCATCGCCGGATTGGTTCTAGTTGGTGTCCCGCTGCTCCGCCCGACAGGTGCCGGAAAGAAACCCTCGATTGCCTACCGGTTGGTCCGCTTGGGAGCTCGCCTGGGTGTGATTGCGCCCGAGCGTCTCGAAGCGGCCCGTCGTCGCTATGGATCGGCCGACTATCGGGCTGCGACGGGTGTTATGCGCGACATCTTGGTGAAGGTCGTGAATGAGAGCTACGAAGAGGAACTCGACGGTCTCCGCTGCCCGGTTCGGTTGGTCTGGGGGGATCAAGACACTGAGGCGCCGCTCGAGCTTGCCCGGGTAGCCGTGGAGCTGGTTGGCGACGGTCGTTTGGATATCGTGTACGACGCCGGTCACAACATTCATCTGACCCACCCGGAGCGGGTGCAGGCTGCGATCGATGAGTTGCTGGAATGAGAACGGTGATGTTGCTCCTGGGTTTGATGGCGGCGATCCCAGCGGCTCTGCGCTTCCTCCGTGTGGCACAACGCGAGCACTACCTTCCCGGGTCCACTACTCGCTTTGCCGTGCGGTGGTGGACCGTCTCGCCGATCAATCTGGTGACGGCGCTCGTTGCCATTGGAGGTATCGCTTTCTCTCCCATGTGGTGGTGGACGGCATTGCTGCCGATCGCGGCGGCAACGGTCGGCCCGCTGGGATTGTCGGTGCGCGGGTCGTCGTCGCCGCTGGCGTGGACCAGCCGTCTCCGCAGGTTGTCCGGCATCACTGCGGGCCTCGTTGGGATCGGGCTTGTCGCCGCCTACCTCCTCGACGCTGCTGCCCCGGCGGGAGGCATGCTGGCGTTCGGATTCCCGTTGCTTCTCGACCTTGGACTAGCGATCGCCGGGCCGGTCGAGAAGAAGATGGGGGAGCGGTGGGTTGACAAAGCAAAGGACAAGTTGGCCACGATTTCCCCAAGAGTGGTGGCCATTACCGGGTCCTACGGAAAGACAACCACCAAGGAGTATCTCCGGCTGCTTCTCGAAGGTGAGACGCAGGTCGTGGCCAGTCCCGCGAGTTTCAACAACGCCATGGGGTTGGCTCGCACCGTCAACGAGCATCTGGCTGTCGGAACCGAGGTGTTCGTCGCCGAGATGGGGACCTACGGTCCGGGCGAGATCGCCGAGCTGTGCTCCTGGATTCCGCCGGAAATCTCGGTGATCACCGCGATCGGTCCCGTACACCTGGAGCGTTTCGGGTCTCTGGACACGACGCTCGCCGCCAAGGCGGAGATCCTCGAGGGAGCCAGGGTCGCGGTACTCAATGTGGACGATCCACGCCTTCGGGTCCTGGCCGATGAGCAGGCGGAGGTCAGGCAGGTGGTCCGGTGCTCGGCGGTTGATGCCGACGAGAGTGTGTGTGTGCTTGACGGCGAAAGTGGTCAGGAAGTCTGGGTCGCAGGCGAGCGGGTCGGGTTGTTGGATCCGCCGGTTGCATTCGCGACCAACGTCGCCTGTGCAATCGGAGCCGCACTGGCTGTAGGTGTGTCTGCGGACTCGGTTGAACGTCGTTTGGCCGGTGCCGGTCGCCCGGCGCACCGGCAGACGCTGTCGGAGAGTGATCTCGGGTTCACCATCATCGACGACACCTACAACTCCAACCCCGCCGGAGCCGCGGCCGGGCTCGAGCTCCTGCGCGAACTCGGTGCTGAGGGAAGGCGTGTGCTGGTTACGCCCGGCATGGTCGAACTCGGATTCGACCAGCAGAATGCCAACAGAAGAATGGCTGCGGAAGCCGCCGGAGTGGCTACCGATGTGATCATCGTGGGTAGGACCAACCGCAGGCCGCTGTTGGCTGGAACTTCGGAGGGATCGGCGTCCGTTATGGTTGTTGACTCCCGACCGGCGGCAGTTGATTGGGTGCGCAAGAACTTGAGTAGGGGAGATGTGGTTTTGTATGAGAACGATCTTCCCGATCACTATCCGTAAAGAGGAGCAACGATGAGTCGACCAGCCGTGTTGTTCGGAGGGCCCTCTCCAGAACACGACATCAGCATTCTGACCGGCCTCCAGGCAGGGAGAACTCTGATCGAAGCTGGGACCGCGGTCGACGCCATCTACTGGTCGAAGAGCGGCGAGTGGTTCCTGGCGGAGGCGACAATGGAGGCTGCCGATTTCGCGGACGGTGTCCCGGCCAAGGCGCGCCAACTGCGGTTTGAGGCAGCTCCCGGCGGCGGGTTCTTCCTGAAGAAGAAATCGTTGGATCCCTCGGTGATCGTCAATTGCTGTCACGGCGGTCCTGGGGAAGACGGCACGCTGCAGGCTTCGCTGGACCTGGCAGGACTCAAGTACACAGGTCCCGACGCGGCCGGCTCGTTGCTCGGGATGGACAAGTTCGCATTCGGAGCCGTCGTCGCAGCCGCCGGTTTGCCGACGCTGCCGCGCTCTCTGGTCATTGCCGGCTCGAATCCGGACTTCAATGGACCGTACATCGCGAAACCTCGCTTCGGGGGTTCCTCGATTGGAATCGAGGTGGTTGAGGACTGGGACACGGCTTTAGCGCTGGTAGGCAGTTCTCCTCACATGCGCCGGGGGGCAGTTGTCGAACCGTATCTTCCGGACAGTCGAGATCTCAACATATCGGTACGGACGTATCCCGAGTTCAGCCTCTCACCCATCGAGGCGCCGATACGGGCGGACGATAAGGCTCGGATCTACGACTACCGACAGAAATACCTGGCCGGCGGTGGCCTCGATGGATCT
Organism: Acidimicrobiia bacterium; assembly: GCA_048550235.1. Lineage (GTDB taxonomy): Bacteria > Actinomycetota > Acidimicrobiia > Spongiisociales > JAHEDJ01 > JAHEDJ01. Next base: position 7,431 of record JBLYYS010000030.1, read on the forward strand.
GCCCGCGAGATTCCGGCCGACATCCCGCAGGCGTGGACTGACTCGATCCGGTCGATGTCGGCAGTCGTTGCCGGCCTCGTGCGGGCCCGGTCGGTCGCTCGAATCGACTTCCTCCAGCATGGCGACCAGATCTACGTCAACGAGATCAACACCATCCCCGGGAGTCTCTCGGCCTACCTGTGGGCTGAGGCTTCTGTGACCCGCGCCCGACTCCTCCTCGACATGGTTGAGGAAGCTGAAATGGGCCCGGTTGCCGCCTACACGACAGCGGGAGCCGATGGAACCGCGTTGAGAAGTGCCTCATCCATCGCAGCCAAGCTCGGCTGAGTGGTATTGTCCGAAATAACCCAGACAGGAGGAGGGTCCGTGGTCCTAGCGTACGTGCTGATCCAGACCGAGGTCGGCAAAGCAGCCTCGGTAGCCGAAGAAGCGCGCAAGATTCCGGGCGTCGAAGCAGCAGACGACGTAACCGGCCCATACGACGTGGTAGTGAAGGCTTCGGCGGAGGACGTCGACGCGCTCGGCAAACTCGTCGTGGCTCGTATTCAGGCTATTGAAGGGATCACCCGGACGCTTACCTGTCCAGTGGTGAACCTCTAGTCATTGTCGCAGAAGCCCGGGTCAAGCCCGGGCTTCTGCGCGTCTCCGAGTAGCCTTCTCCGATGCAGATTCTCCCGGAGGAATCCACTCCTCCCCGCCGTCTCAATCAGGTATCGGCCGATAGCTGGTCCGGAATTGGCGATCTCCTGTCCCTGGCAACTGAGAGGTTGTCGGCACCGGTCGAAGGTATCCACGGTGCAATAACGGATCGATGGTTCGGCTTGGCCGGCGCCAAAGGCACCTCCGCGCGCCGGGCCCTTGGCGCCTACACGGGGGGAATCTACGGGTCGATCAGGGCTATCGGCTCGGCTCTCGGTGGTGTCATCGACCTGGGGGCGGCTCTGGGTAGCAAGAGGTTTGGTCCCCTCTCGAGTTCCACGGCCGGCAATAGCGTCCAGAGCGTCGCCAATGCAGTCTGGGGCGACGAACTCGAGCGCCGGGGCAACGGCTTGCGGATCGAACTCGGCTTGCGCGACTCAGAGGGGCAGCCGATCGGTCGCAATCCCGTTGATATGCATCGTGCCTTCCCAAAGCCCACGGGTAGATTGCTCGTTCTGATCCATGGACTCGGAGAGACCGAGCGCTGCTGGCGCTCGCAAACCGATGCAGCGGAAGACGGCGACTCACTCGGCGAGCTCCTGGCTGGAGACTTATTCACGCCGTTGACAGTGCGATACAACACAGGGAGACACATATTCGAAAACGGGGCTTCTCTGGCAGATCTACTCGAAGAAGTCGTATCGGATTGGCCGTTGGAAGTCGAGGAAATCGCACTGGTTGGAAACTCCATGGGTGGTCTGGTTGCCCGGAGTTCTGTCGTTGCCGGTCGGTCGGCTCGGCATCACTGGTCGGGCGTCGTGAGACATGTCGTTACCGTGGGCTCTCCGCATTTGGGATCTCCTCTCGAGAAGTTCGCCAATCTGGTCTCGTGGGGTTTGCGGATGGCTCCTGAGAGCCGTCCGCTCAGTGGATTCCTCAACGACAGGAGCGTCGGGATCAAGGACCTCCGCTACGGCGCCATCCACCCCGATGATTGGAGCGAAGGAGATTTCGACGCATTGCTGAACGACACGGTCGATGGCACCGCCGCCTTGGAGGGCGTCCAGGAGCACTTCTTTGCCGGGGTGATCACGTCCGAACCGGGCCATCCGATGGGCGCTCTTCTTGGCGACCTGGTCGTCCGCGTCAACAGCGGAATAGGGCGTGGTCGTCGTCGCAGAATCGAAGCCGAAGATGTGCGTGTGCTGCGCCGGCGGCGCCACTTCGATCTCCTACAAGATCCAGAGGTCCATAGGCAGGTGCGTGAGTGGCTGGGTGTCTCGGTAGACAGCTCAAGGCTGTGAGATGATTCCTCCGATTCGGGTCTCAGCGAAAGCCGTCGTCATTGATGGGGGACAGATCCTCCTAACTCGTAACTTGCACCCAGACGACGCGAACGGCGAGTTCTTTTTGCTTCCCGGGGGCGGCCAGAACTACGGCGAGTCTCTTAGTGAGTGCCTCCAGCGTGAAGTCCTCGAGGAAACGGGTTATGGCGTCTCCGTTGGAAGGGTGTTGTTTGTTCGGGACTACATCGGAGCCAACCATGAGTTTGCCGCCTATGAAC
>JBLYYS010000031.1:0-6940 GCA_048550235.1 Acidimicrobiia bacterium
GTGGGAGGAGAAGTGGGGCTCTGTTCCGACCGCAGTGATCCTTCTAGCGGGGGGCGCACTCCTGCTTCCCGAGGACCATCTCGAGCGCGGTGCACTCCTCGACGAAGCGCGGCGCCGCTGCAACGAGATCGGTATGACCACCGTGCCGATCGATGTAGCGCTCGCAAGGTCGACCTAGCCCTACACGAGGCCAATCGATCCGTTGTTGCGTGAGTACCTCCCGCCAGGCGGGACACCGCCACGCAAGAACGGGTGAGGTTGGTACGCTGCGACCTGGAGGACCAACGTGGAATTTCGCCGTATACACAGCCTGCCGCCTTACGTCTTTGCCAAAGTCGACGCGCTGAAGCGGGAAGCCCGGCAAGCGGGTGAGGACATCATCGATCTCGGGTTCGGCAATCCGGACATTCCAACCAACCCGGTAGTGGTCGAGAAGCTGACCGAGGCCGCCCAGAACCCTCGTAACCACCGCTACTCGCAGTCACGGGGCATCCCCAACCTTCGCAAGGCTGTAGCCGACCGGTATCAACGCCGGTTCGGAATCGAATTGGATCCCGAGACCGAAGTCATCAATACGATCGGTGCCAAAGAAGGTCTCTCACACCTCATGTGGGCGCTCGTGCAACCCGGCGACGTGGCGCTCGTTCCCGAGCCGAGCTATCCGATCCACATTTACGCGCCGCTCCTGGCCGGAGCAGAGGTGCGCAAGGTGCGGGTGTCGGCCGATGAGGACTTCTTCGAGCGGATGGAGAGGACCTTCCACGACTCCTGGCCGCGGCCCCGGGTGATCCTCGTCTCGTTCCCGCACAATCCGACGACGATGTGCGTGGACGAAGAGTTCTTCGTCCGGCTCGTCGCCTTCGCCAAGGAACACGGGGTCTTCGTAGTCAACGATTTCGCCTATGCCGATGTGTCGTTCGACGGATACAAGCCTCCCAGCCTGCTACAGGTTCCCGGCGGGAAGGATGTGGGCGTCGAGCTCTACACGATGACCAAGGGTCACTCCATGGCCGGATGGCGGGTGGGGTTCGTCGTGGGCAACCCTGAGATGGTGGCCGCGCTCGCCAAACTGAAGTCGTATCTCGACTATGGAACGTTCCAACCCATCCAGATCGCCTCGATCATCGCACTCAACGAAGGTGACGAATACGTCGGCGAGGTCAACGACATCTACCTGAAACGACGCGATGTTCTCATCGACGGTCTCAACCGGGCCGGATGGAAGATCGAAGCACCCAAGGGCACGATGTTCGTCTGGGCTCCGATACCGGACCCATATCGTGACATGGGATCGATCGAGTTCACCATCGACCTGTTGAAGCGGGCCAAGGTAGCCGTAAGCCCTGGAGTGGGGTTCGGTGAATCCGGAGAAGGGTTCGTCAGGTTTGCTCTCGTCGAGAACGAGCACCGGATCGGTCAAGCAGTACGTGGCATCAGGAACGCGCTCGATCGTCTCTGAGGTCCATCACCCCGGACCGGTGGTCGACTGGCTGCGCCAACAGCTGGGAGAATGCGTGCGGGTGTCGAAACTGTTGCCCGGCGCCACCACCGCAGAAGTCTCGACCTTCGCCGTTGCAGGTCGTCACTACGTGCTGAAGTTGTTCAATAGGCAGTTCTTTGTCGACGAGCAACCGGATCGTGCGGCTCACGAAGCAGCAGTACTCGAAGTAGTCACCGCCATCGATATACCGACTCCGGAGTTGGTCGGCGTCGATGGCGATGGATCCCACTGCGGCGCTCCGGCCGTACTCATGACGCGGCTACCCGGTGCCCGCAGGATCGATGGGACTCACGCTCAGGAAATCGCCCGAATCGCTTCCCGAATGCACTCGGCAGAAGTCATAGTTCCTTGGACATTCGAACGGTACGCAGACGGCTACGAAACCAGACCTCCCAACTGGGGGAGTAGCCGGCAGCTGTGGTCGGAGGTGTTCGAGGTCATCGACTCCGAGCCTTCGGAGGCGAACTGGGGGTTCATCCACCGCGACTTCAACGCCACCAACCTCCTGAGCCAGGGCGACACGATCACAGGAGTTGTCGACTGGCTTTCCGGTTGCATGGGGCCGCACAGTATCGATGCCGCCCGTATCAGATTGGACCCGACCATGAACGGGGACTCGGCATTCGCAGACGCACTAACCGAAGAGTTCGCCGAGATCGGCCACATGATTGTGGACCCGTACTGGGATCTCGTCGATGCCGTCGATCTGCTGCCCTACTACCAGGGGATCGAAGTGGTTGATGAATGGGGCAGTCCTGTGCAACGTCAAAGACTCGAGGCGTGGGTCAAGAATGCCCTGGATCGACTGTGATGCCTTGGAATGCAATTGCGTACGGGTGGGATGCGGGCTCGAGTTGCCAGGCAACTGGCACCGGCCGCACAGCGGCAGGCGTTCTCCCCCCGCCTGAGGTGGGGGGAGTCCCGAGTCTTCGAGGGGAGGGGGGCGAAACGCGTTTCGGACTGGCAATTGGTCCTATTTCACGAGCGGCAGGTACACCTTTTCGGCGTAGTCCGACACCATGCGTGCCGTTGAGAACTCGCCGACCACCGAGATGATCGACTCTTTCATCATGGTCACCCAACCGTGCGGGATGCCGTCCTCGTCACGATCGAAGAAGGTGGGAACTACCTGATCCTGCAGCGTGTGATACAAGGCCACGGCGTCTTCGTTGTCCTGTGCGGCGTGGTCGCCGTTGCTTTGCTCGCTGCCGAACACCCAGCCGTTCGAACCGTTGTAGCCCTCGATCCACCATCCGTCTGGCGTCGAGACGTTCAGTGCACCGTTGAGGGCAGCCTTCATGCCGGAGGTTCCGCTGGCTTCTTCCGGCGGGCGCGGATTGTTCAGCCAGACGTCCACGCCCTGGACCAGGAAGCGGGCCATACGCAGGTTGTAGTCCTCGAGCACATACAGATGGCCCTTGAACTCGGGAGTGTTGGCCAGGTTGTGGATCTCCTGGAGCAAACCGCTTCCCCATTGGTCGGCCGGATGAGCCTTCCCGGCGAACACGATCTGTACCGGACGATCAGGATTGGTGAGGATCGCCTGCAGCCAGGGCTTGTTGTGGAACATGAGCGTGGCTCGTTTGTACCCGGCGAAGCGGCGCGCGAAACCAATGGTCAGGCGATCGTTGGGAAACATCGTTTCTACAGACCGCAGCTCGTTGGGAGACGCTCCGTGACGGGCAAGCTGGCCCCGTATCCGTCCCCGCGCAAACCGGGTGAGGAGGCGTTTGGGGCTCTGGTGAGCGGCCCACAACTCGGCGTCGTCGATGTCCCTGATGGCGTCGAAAGCCTCCGGTTCGTCGACCAGTTTGTAGCGCCAGTCGACGCCGATGTGCCGTGTGAAGAGCCGATCGAGGTCTCTGCTGACCCAACCGGGCGTGTGCATCCCGTTGGTGACGCCGAGAGCAGGCGACCGAAGCAGATGTGACCAGTCCTTGTTGACAACGCCGGCGTGTCTCTGGCTGACCCCGTTCACCGTGGTCGCCATACGAATGGCCATTGCTCCCATATCGAACTTGTGATCGTCCACAGTATGGGAGGCTCCAAGCTGAGCGAGGTACCCGAGATCGCAACCCACCAAGCCCGGCCAATAGCCGAGGTATCGCTCAACCAGAGCGAAGTCGAACACTTCGTTGCCCGCCGGCACCGGTGTGTGGAGCGTGAAAGCGGTGTTCGAACGAACCAACTCCTCAGCTTCTTCGAGCGAACTTCCGGCGGCCACCTGGTCCTTGAGGCGCTCGAGTATCGACATGGCCGCGTGGCCTTCGTTGACGTGCCACACCCGTGGTTCGATGCCGAGAGCGGCGAGAGCCTTCACAGAGCCGATTCCAAGAATCATCTCCTGACAGAAACGCATCTCCCGCCCACGGACGTACAGAGTGTGGGTGATCGGGCGATCGGCCGGGTCGTTCTCGGGGATGTCGGTGTCCAATAGAAGCAGAGGCACAACGCCCACCTGCAGGAGCCAGACCGCTGCCTGAATCTGGCGCCCTGGGAAGTCGACCGCCACTTTGAGCTGTCCGCCGGTTGGCCCGGCCACCATCCGCACCGGCAGCTGGTGGATATCGAGGTGAGGGTGCATGTGCTGCTGATCGCCGGTGGCGTCAATCTCCTGGCGGAAGTAGCCGCGACGGTAGAGGAGCCCGGTACCGACGAACGGAATGCCCTGATCGGAAGCCGCCTTGGCATGATCGCCGGCCAGAACTCCCAGTCCCCCAGAGTAGATCGGAACCGATGCATGGAGCCCGTACTCCGCGCACAGGTAGGCCACCGGGCCGCCGGGCATTGTGTCCTTGTGATTGCGGGTCCACCATGTGTCCTGGTCTGCCTGGTATTCCTCGAAGCGGCGTGAAGCCTCGGTGAAGACATCGTGGAAGGTCTCCGACTCGTCGAGAGCTGCCCAGGTGTTCGGATCGAGCGCTCGCAACATGTCGATCGGATTGTGATATTCGGTCCACAACGCCGGATCGATGATTCGCCACAGGTCCTGGGCAACCGGGTCCCACGTCCACCAGAGGTTGTAGGCGAGTTCGTAGAGCAGCGAGTAGCGATCCGGAATACGGAGCTCGTCGGATGTGAGAACTGGGATCTTGATCATCGAGAACCTAAAGCTTGTGGAGGGGACCGGAGGATAGCCGTAGCAACGGCTATCCGGATCAGGGTTGGACGGTCAGGATCTCGGCTGTGATCGGGTTGAGCCCCAGACCCAGGTACTCGGCCGTCGCTTTCGAGAGATCGAACTCTCGTCCTTCGATGAATGGCCCGCGATCATTGACCATCACGACCGCCTGGCGATCTCCAAAGGTAATGAGCAGCAGAGTTCCATGCGCCAGCGTCTTGTGGGCAATCGTGAAATCACGTTCGTCGAAGATCGCTCCACTGGAGGCTCTGCGGCCGTGGAAACCAGGTCCGTACCACGAAGCGACTCCGCTCAACACTCTCCCCGTCGAAGTCAACCCAGGTGGTATCCCGATCGTCGGACCCAGCGGCAATGAAGCTCGCAGGTTCGCCTGTTCAACCGTGTCGCTCAGCAGGATCCCTGTTGCGCCTGTCGTTTCGACTATGTCCTGGGAAAGGCGGAGTCGATAATCACGCCACTCCGCGGACAGTCGGCCAATGCGGTTGTCGAGCCTGACCAGCTCTGATTCGAGTTCCGAGAGCCGTCCGGCCGCAATGAGGAAGGCCCGTTCGCGTTGGTCGTAGTCGGTTTCGGCCAGCTCTACTGCATCAAACGCTGTGTAACGGAGGTCCTTCATCTCGGCGATGTAGTGCTCGATGTCGCCAAGTGACTCGGTTTCAGATGCGTTCACCGCTTCCAGGTAGTGAGTAGCTATGCCGGCTTCCGTGGGGTCGTCGAAGAACATGACCACGGTGAGAGCGGCCGTGCCGCCTCGCATATACAACTGTTCAACGCCTTCGTCGAAACGGCTACGTGCAGCCCGCAGTTCATCCTCGACCTGCTCGAGGCGGTCGAGGGCTACGACCTGGTCGACGAGAACTGTGTTCAGGCTGTTGCGGCTCGCGTCGAGGATTGCGGAGATCTGTTCGAACTCGGAACGAGCTTGTTCTATCTGCTCCACGAGCGGCGGCCGTTCCAGACGGAGCTCCGCCAGGGTGAGGGCCTGTTCGACGGGTGTCGCGCCAAGCGCGGCCGGACCGACAACCGCGATGGCCAGCAGGAAAGGTATGAGGAAGCGACTGCGCACTGGTTCATTGTCGACGGTCCGGCACTCCGGCCCAAGGATCTACTCTTGGCCCGTCAATTCCAAGGAGCAACACGTGGCTTTCCCAGACGGCATTGCGGATTTCCGATCCGACACGGTGACCCGACCCAACCGCGAGATGCAGGAAGCTATGGCTTCAGCTGACGTCGGCGACGATGTATACGGAGAGGATCCGACCGTCAACTCCCTTGAGGAGAGAGCGGCCGCGTTGCTCGGCAAAGACTCGGCGGTGTTCGTTCCATCTGGATCGATGGGCAATCTGCTCGGCCTGCTGGTCCAATCGAAACCTGGTGATGAAGTCATCTGCGTTGAGACGGCTCACGTGCGCAACTATGAGATGACAGCAGCCGCAGCCATCGGTGGACTCCAATTCCGGACCGTCAAGACCGGCGGTGGCGAGATCAGACCCTCCGACGTCGAATCTGCGACCGAGCAGAGCGGATACCACTTCCCGCGCATCTCGATGCTCGCATGGGAGAACACCCACAACTGGTCGGGCGGTACGGTGATCCCGTTCGAACTCATGACACAGACCTCGGCGGCGGCGCGTGCAGCAGGACTTGGTATCCATCTCGATGGAGCCCGACTATGGAACGCGGTGGCTGCCTCCGGAGTGGACGCCTCCGACTATGCGTCACTGGCAGACACTGTGCAGTTCTGTTTCAGCAAAGGCCTGGGTGCTCCGATCGGATCCATCCTGTGCGGCCCGAAGGTTTTGATTGCCGAGGCTCGTTACTTACGTAAACGCCTAGGTGGGGGTATGCGGCAGGTAGGAATCATCGCCGCGGCAGCTGCGGTTGCCTTGGAGTCCCGGACCCGATTGCACGAGGATCATGAGTTGGCTGAACGCCTCGGGGAGGGTATCGCAGCGCTTCATCCGACCGCGGTCTCACTCGAGCAGGTACAGACCAACATGGTCCTCGTCCGTGAATCGGGCCTGCCGCAACCCATCGCCGTTTTCCAGGAGCGCTTGACGGCCGCGGGTGTGCGAGTCGGTTCAATCTCAAAGGACACACTGCGGTTCGTAACCCACCGCGACGTAGACGCGAACGATGTCGACCGCGTTCTGGAGGTTCTGTCCGACCTCTGAGGATTCGCTGCGACGCGGCCGCGAAGATCGGACCGGTGGCTGGAAGCCGGCGGTTCTGAACTGAAAGGCTTTTCCCTACGTAACCTTCGGCAGGCGCCTACAGTCGAACGTCCCAATGTCTTA
>JBLYYS010000032.1:0-3235 GCA_048550235.1 Acidimicrobiia bacterium
AAGTTCATCGGCGATGCCGTCATGGCCGCCTGGGGCGCCGTCGCCACCAACGAGGACGATGCCGAGCGAGCCGTGCGAGCCGGCATGGAACTGATCGACATGGTGGCCAAACTCGGAGCCGACGCCGGGGTTCCCGAGATGGCAGCCCGGGCCGGGGTTTTGACCGGCGAGGCCTCGGTACGTTCTGACACCAACTCAGAAGGCATGGTGATCGGCGACCTCGTCAACACCGCCGCGCGGCTCCAGGGTTCGGCCGAGCCGGGCACCGTGTACGTGGGGGAGACCACCTATCGGGCAGCTGGCGATTCGATTCAGTTCGATGAAATCGGCTCGCTCGACATGAAGGGCAAAGAGCTGCCGGTTTCTGCGTGGAAAGCGTTGCGGATCGTTGCTCAGATCGGCGGGGTGCTCCGGAGTGACGGTCTCGAACCACCCTTCACCGGTCGGGCTCCCGAACTGAGGATGTTCAAGGACCAGCTTCACGCCGCAGAGCGCGAACACAGGGCGCGCCTCATCTCGGTCGTCGGCCAAGCCGGCATTGGCAAGAGCCGCCTCGTCTGGGAATTCCAGAAGTACATCGACGGATTGATCAACGACGTTTACTGGCATCAGGGACGCTCACCGGCCTACGGCGACAATCTCGCCTTCTGGGCCGTCGGTGAGATGGTCCGGCACCGTGCACGGATCGCCGAAACCGACGACTCCGACACAACTCACTCGCGTCTTCGCGAGATGGTCGACACCTACGTACCCGACCCTGACGAGCAGAGCTGGGTCGAGCCCCACCTCGAAGGTCTGCTCGGGCTGCGCGATGGTCACGTCGGCGAAGGCAGTGAACAAGCTGCTGCCTACCGGCTCCTCTTCGAGCGCATTGCGGCGAAGGGGACCACCGTGCTCGTATTCGAGGATCTCCACTGGGCCGACCCTGCATTGCTTGACTTCGTGGAGGAAATAACCGATTGGTCACGAGACCACCCAATCCTCATCATCACTCTGGCGAGAGCGGATCTCCTCGACCGTCGGCCGACCTGGGGTGCCGGCAAGAGCGGATTCATCTCCCTGACACTTGGTCCGTTGAGCGATGACGAAATGGGTGAGCTCGTGTCAGGACTCGTTCCCGGCATCCCAGCACAGACCCTCGGTGGGGTGGTCGAACGATCGGGTGGCGTTCCAATGTACGCCGTCGAATTCGTGCGGATGCTCCTGGGCCAGGCGGTCCTCACACAAAGAGGTGACGGCACGTTCGAGATCGCCGGAGATCTGACAGAGCTTCCTGTGCCGGAATCGGTTTCTGCGGTGATCGGAGCCCGCCTGGACCGCCTCGCCGAAGCAGACCGGTTGCTGTTGCAGGACGCCGCCATCATGGGCCACTTCTTCAGTCTGGACGGCTTGGCATTCCTGACCGGCCAGAACCTCGCCGATCTTGAAGACAGGCTGGCGCCGCTGGTGCGGCATGAGCTGTTGGAGATCGTCCGTGATCCTCGATCTCCCACAAGAGGACAATATCGTTTTGTGCAGGGGCTCATCCGTGAGGTTTCACACGCACGCATTTCCCGCGACGTTCGACGAGCTCGCCATCTGAAGGTGGCCGACTTCTTCGCTTCCCTAGACGACGACGAACTGGCCGGCATCGTGGCTTTCCATCTCGTCGAGGCGCTGAGGGCAACCAGCGATGCGGGTGCCGCAGAGGAGCTGCTGGATAGGGCCAAGGAAGCGATGCTGAGTGCGATCGATCGAGCATATGATCTCAACGCCTGGGACCAGTGCCTCGGCTTGGCTAAGCAGGCCGAGGAGTTCTTCACCGGAGGGGCCAATCTGCTGCCCTTCTTCGAACGAGCCACCGCCGCTGCCGAACACCTCGCCAGGTACGAGGAATGCGAGGCCTACGCCCGTCGCTGCATCGATGCCGCGCAGGAGATGGGTGACCGGAGCGCCGAAGCTCGGGCGATGAGCCTGCTCGGGACCGCCTACAACATCAGCGGCCAAACCAAACGTGCCGTCGAGTTCCTCGCCCCGTATCTAGCCGATCATCCTGATCCTCAGGGCGACGAAGGGTTGACTCGCGCATACATGGCCCTGGCGAGAGGCCAACTGCTATCCGGAGAGGGAGATGCGGCAGCAACCGCTCGTCTCGCGATGCGCGCGGCAGATCTGCTCGACCTCGATGAGGTAGCCGCCCAGGCGATGATCACGCGTGGGACCGCCCTGTCGAACCAGGGACGGCCCCGCGAAGCGATGGCCCTGCTCCATGAAGCACTAAATATCGCCGAGGAGCACGGGTTCATTAGCGCCAAACTCCGGGCACTCGCCAACATCGGGTTCGGATCTCCCGACCCGCAGGAGAGTATTGCTGCCACCAACGCCGGCTACCTCGAATCGCGGCGGCTTGGCGACAAGTCCCATCTTCAGTTCTTTGCCGGAAACTGGGCAGGGTACAAAACCTTTATTGGCGAGTTCGACGGCCCCTCCACGATCACCGAAGACCCGGTGTTTGCGGATGCGCCGGCCGGCTGGTGGTCACAGCACTATGCCCAGCTATCGATGTCTTCCTCCTTCCGGGGCGAGGTAGAGGAAGCCGGAAGAGAGCTGGCCAGGGCAAAGGAACTGGCGGCGGGATCGGACGAGGCACAGCTTCTCCAGATTCTCCAGAGGGCGTCGATCACCCTGGCCTGGGCCGAGGGCCGCTTCCGCGACGGCCTCGACGAAACACTGGAACTGTCGCGTTCGTTCCCGTATGCACACGGCATCGTCATCTACCTCGGCCGCAACTGTGCCCTGTCGTCGGGGGACCCTCAACTCGTGTTCGAGTACAGGCAAAGACTGGCGGAGCTGCCAGCGGACAACTGGGTCCGCGCGTTTCGGGCAGAACTCGATGCCCTCGACCGGCTCGCGCACGGTCACGTCGACGCCCTGCGAGACGACGTGCGAATGTGGGAGGAGAAGTGGGGCTCTGTTCCGACCGCAGTGATCCTTCTAGCGGGGGGCGCACTCCTGCTTCGCGAGGACCATCTCGAGCGCGGTGCACTCCTCGACGAAGCGCGCCGCCGCTGCAACGAGATCGGCATGACCACCGTGCCGATCGATGTAGCGCTCGCAAGGTCGACCTAGCACTACACGAGGCCAATCGATCCGTTGTTGCGTGAGTACCTCCCGCCAGGCGGGGGCGGCTTCAGGTGGTGTGCGCGACGGGTGTGACTCTGGAGGTGGGTTATGGGCCGTCCGAGGATTTCGTGGT
>JBLYYS010000033.1:0-11297 GCA_048550235.1 Acidimicrobiia bacterium
CCGAGGATTCGGTGGATGTGGGGCTCAAATGCATCTAGTGAGGCGTGGTCGGCCTCCTCGACGAGCAGTGTCTCCGCATCGGGCGCACGGCCGACGAGGTCCTCAAAATGCCGGGGAGTGATAGTCGTGTCGGCCCCGCCGTGCACCAGCATCACCGGTGCATCGATCAAGCCGATTCGCTCCCGTGGAGCTATGTCATCGAACCGGAACCCGATCGTCCGCTCCATCGTCTTGAAAAGGCTCCGCTGAACTGGAGCCGGGAAATGGCTGAATGGAGGGCCCTCCGCCATCGCTTCTCCCGGATGAGCAAAGGCCGCCACCGATACAACGGCATTGATTTGATCCGTACGAGACGCGGCCAGAATCGCGGCGCCGGCCCCTACGGAGTGGCCGATCACACCGATCGACGAGACATCCTGACGGGCTCGCAGCCATTCGACGGCAACGTCCAAATCCTCGGCAAAGCGCGGCATCGAAACGAAGTCATCGTGCTCACTTCGTCCGTGATTGCGGGCATCGAGAAACAGCGCGTGGAAACCCGCCCGGTGAAGGTGCGGGGCGAGCGGCAGCATCAACGAGGCGTTCGCGCCCCATCCGTGGAGGACAACTACCGCTGGAGCGACTCCTCCAACAGGAAGAAACCAGGCCTTCAACTCAGTCCCCGTTGTACTCCTCAAGACCACCTCTTCTTCAGGCAGCCCGAGATCGGCGGGTGTATGAGGTTGCTCTCTTTGCGGTGGGGCGAGAGTTCTCTTGAGGATCTCCGGCATGAGCCTGGTGGCACCGATGACGATCACGGCCGGAAGGAGGAGGCGTTTCAGCATCCGGGAAGTGTAAGGGTGTTGAACCGGTTTGCGAATGCCGATCGGCGAATTCACCCGATCGAGCCCTTGGCCCTTGGCCATTGGCCATTGGCCATTGGTTGGCTACGGCGTTTGGCCGCTTTGGCTGCGTTAGCATTCTGCGCCTGTGCCCAGCTCAATCCACATAGACAATCTGGTGAAACGATACGGGTCGTTCACGGCGGTCGACGGACTCAGCCTCGACGTCAGGCCGGGTGAAACCTACGCCCTGCTCGGCCCCAATGGTGCAGGCAAGACGACCACCGTTGAGATCCTCGAGGGCCTCCGCACTGCGGACGATGGAGTTGTCGAAGTGCTCGGCCTCAATCCGATCACCGACCGCACTGCCTTGCAGCGCCGGATCGGCGTGATGCTCCAAGAGGGTGGCGTCTATCAAGGTGCCAAAGCTCGAGAAGTCCTGACCCTGTTCACCTCCTACTACCCGGACGCACGTGATCCTGATGATCTGCTGGAGTTGGTGGGACTCACCGGTCAGGCAGAGACGCTGCATCGGCGCCTTTCTGGCGGTGAGAAGCAACGACTGTCGATGGCCCTGGCCTTGGTGCACCGACCCGAACTGGTCTTCCTGGATGAGCCGACAGCAGGCATGGATCCCGTCGCTCGCAGGACCACCTGGGAGATCATCGAACGACTCAAAGCGCGCGGAGCAACGATCCTTCTGACAACCCACTTCATGGATGAAGCTGAGCGTCTGGCCGACCGGGTCGGCATCATCAACAGCGGCCGGATGGTCGCGGAAGGATCTCCAACCGAGCTGATCCATGCCCGCGGGGATGTGTCGTTCGTATCCACTCCGGATCTTCCAATCAGCGACCTCAAAGACCAGATCGCCATTGACGTTCGAGAGGTACGAGCCGGTTTCTACGTTGTTACCACCGACAACCCGACACCGTATCTGGTGGCGCAGGTCACAGCCTGGCTGGCCGGCCATGATGCTCTCCTTACCGAACTGCGAGTTGGCGCGGGAGGCCTGGAAGAGGTCTTCCTGGCCCTCACCGAGGAGAACCACCGATGATCGGCCGGATGCTCCTCGAACAAGCTCGAATGGAACTGCGGCTGACGTTGCGCCGGGGCGAGGCGGTGTTGCTGACGCTGATAGTGCCCGTGTCACTTCTCCTGTTCTTCGGAGCAACGAACCTGTTCGACATAGAAATCGAGTTCCTCGTGCCCGGTTTGCTGACTTTGTCGGTGATTTCTTCGGCGCTCGTGGCTCTTGCGATCGCCACAGGTTTCGAGCGCAAGTACATGGTGCTGAAACGCCTCGGAGCTACCCCCCTGCCCCGCTGGATTCTGTTCGCTGGCAAGATGGTGGCGACTCTGTTCCTGGAGATTCTGCAGATCGTGATCATCCTCGCCGCCGCCCGATTTGCTCTCGACTACCGACCGCCGATCGCCTGGTGGGCACTGGTTCTCGGGGTCCTTCTCGGGACCGCAGCGTTCGGTGGAATCGCCTTTCTCCTTTCCGGCACACTTCGAGCGGAAGCGACTCTGGCGGTCGTCAATGGGCTGTTCGTCGCCTTCTTCGGGCTGGGTGGAGTCATGTTCGCGATCGACAAACTTCCTCGCCCGCTGGCCGCGGTGGCCGACATCCTCCCGGCATCAGGGCTTTCAGAGACGCTCCGCTGGGCAACCGGCTATGTCGACTCCGTCGGGCACGGACTATGGGTGCTGTTGTTCTGGGCCGTGATCGCCCCACTCCTGGCCGTTCGCCTTTTCACCTGGGAAGAGAAGTGAACAACCGTCGGATCGCCTGGTGGTCTCTGGCGGCAGCCGTTTGGACGTTCATCGCCTGGGGAAACCGCATCGGTCTGCTCACCGGCAACGAAGCCTCCGAGCCGTGGACGTGGATTCGCGTTGGTGGCTCACTATTGCTGGGCGCAGCTCTCTTGGTTGTCACCATCGCACTGTTGAGGCGAAGACCCTTCACCCGGATGATGGGAGTCGTATTCATCGTTTTCGGGATTCTGATGGTGGTTGTCTGGGGACGCTCGGCCATTTCAGTTCTGACCGACGATGAGAGCCTGGCCTTCAAACTGGTTCATCTGGTGCTTGCTGTGATTTCAATAGGCTTCGGGATTGTGCTGACGCGACTCGCCCTGCAACAGCATTCAGCCCAGAAGCGCAACTGACCGATCCCGCAAGCTCCGGGTCGAGACAGCCTCAGGCTCCAATGAACTCCGCTACTTCTTCGACGGCCCGCGTCACGCCATCCTCGGATCGCAGCCGCTGCCCGAACGTCGCTGCTTCCGCCCGGATTCTGGATTCGCTCGTAGAAGCAATGGCCTCGGACAGAGACTCAGCCGTGAGCCTGCGCCGCGGCAGTGTGGTGCCAACCCCGAGCGCGTCCACGCGCTCCCCCCAGAAGAACTGATCGGCGAACGACGGAACCACTATCGAAGGAGTGCCCGACTGGAGCGCAGTGCCGGTAGTGCCGGCCCCACCATGGTGAACGACCATCTCCATTTGTGGAAACAGCCAATCGTGCGGAACCTCATCTACCACCAGGACATCCTCACCTGAATCGTCAACCGTCAACCCGCCCCAGCCTGTGAGGAGCACAGCCCGTCGTCCGGCACGCCTCACCGCGTCCACGACGAGTTCAGCGAGCGCCTCTGGATTGCGCTCTGGACGGCTACCGAATCCGACGTACACAGGAGGTGGGCCGTCGGCGAGGAATCGGACCATCGTTTCATCTGCACGCCAGCCGTTTGCCCGGCCGCGAACCCAGTATCCGGTCACCTTGACGTGATCCGGCCAGTCGGGAGGCGGAGCAACGACCGCCGGCGAGAACCCGTACACCAGCGGCATGGATCGATAGATCGGTCGGTACAGGCCCGACCGCGGAAGCCGTTCCAGGCCCAAGCCGTCCCGCCACTCATTGACAGCTCCGCGCATGGGTTGCCACGTGACCTGCTCGACCGCGACGTGCGACCACAGATTCAGGAACGAAACTCCACGACCTTTCTGAAACAGACTCGGGAACTCGCGGGTGCGGGTCATGGGTTGGAGGTAGGCGCCGACTGCCGGTATACCGGCTGCTTCGGCGAGGTGGTAGGCAGGGAAAGCCAGAACCGAGAACAGGACGGCGTCTGTCCCGGCCATTGCCACCTCACATTCCTGCAGGTACTTCTGGAATATGGGACCGGACAGGTCCAGAAGGCGACGCATCGTCAGGACGGGGTTCCGACCACTCTCGAGCCATCGCTGGCCCGCCTCGCCCTCCATTATCAGGCGCGGATCTCCGCCGGCGCCGCTGAACTCGAGGCCTGCTTCGCGGATCTCCGGCTCGTAACGCTCATGGGTACAAATTCGTACCTGGTGGCCCGCTCTCCTGAATCCCTGCCCGAGAGCTATGTACGGTTCTACGTCACCGCGCGATCCGATGGTGAACAGGGTGATGTGCACGCTGTCATCGTCTCCCGCCTGGGGACATAGCGCAAGCTACAACCGCCCTGCTCTTCAGACGACGACGTCCACCCAGATGGCGGCGAACAATAGGGACAGGTAGATCGTCGAGGTCCGGAAGAGGTTCATCGCTGTATCAGGGCGATAGAGAAGGCGCACCGAATCGAACAGCATCCACGCTCCGAGAACCATCGCCGACACACCATAGATCCATCCCAGATCCGACACTGGAACGAGCCAAAGTGTGACGAACACCAGCAGCGTGCTGTAGATGATGATCTGCTGGGCCGTCTTTTTCGGTCCGGCGACGACCGGCAACATGGGCACTTCCACCCCTGCGTAGTCATCCTTGTAGCGCAACGCCAGAGCCCAGAAGTGGGGAGGCGTCCAGTAGAAGACGATGGCGAACAAGATCCACGCCGGCAGGGCCAGGGAGTCCGTGACCGCCGCCCATCCGACCAGAACAGGCGCCGCGCCGGCCGCTCCTCCGATGACGATGTTCTGCGGTGTCGTGCGCTTCAGGGTCAACGAGTACACGAACACATAGAACAGAAGGGCAGCCGTGGAAATGACCGCCGCCAGCAGATTCGAGGTGATCCACAACAGGATGAACCCGAGGATGCCGAGGACAATGCCGAACCACAAGGCGCTGTGCGGCTCCACTCGGTGCCGCGGCAACGGTCGCCGGGAGGTTCGCTTCATTTGCTGATCGATGTCCCGGTCTATGTAGTTGTTGAGAGTGTTGGCCCCGCCCGCCGACAACGTCCCCCCGAGAAGCGTCATCAGAACGAGCCAGGTGCCCGGCCAACCTTCGGCTGCCAGCACCATCGCCGGGACGGTTGTGATCAGCAGCAGCTCGATGATCCGTGGCTTGGTCAGAGCAACATAGGCGCCGACCACCTCGCGCCAGCCAGAGCCGTGCGCGTCGGGATCGGTAATGGAGACAGAGGCGGAATCCATGAAGCACGGAGCTTACCTGTACCTCGATAGCTTTCGGCCGCCACAACAAATGGGCGTTTGCCGCGGGGCCATTTGCCAACTGCCAATTGCATCCAGATACGGATCGCCTGCTCACTTCGACTCCATTTTTGACCCCACCAGAGGCGAAAGTCCTTACCTTGCAGTCAGTGAGTCCCAACGTTTAGAGTGTCGCCACCACCCGCAATGGATCGCGCAGCACCCGGGGAGGGCAAAGCACGTGTCGTCAAAGTCACATCGACGGTCATACAAGCTCGCGCTCTTGGCGGGTCTGGCTGTCGGCCTCACCTCATGTGTCGGTGACGCGCCCCTCGATTCCCTCGATCCGCAGGGACCGGCTGCCCGCCAGATCGACAATCTCTCCGATCCGGTATTCCTGATCGCCGGGATCATCCTGGCGATCGTCCTGGGCGGAATGCTGTTTGCGATTGTCAGATACCGGGACCGCGGCCAGGCGGAACCAAAGCAGATCCACGGAAACGCGGTGCTGGAGGTGGTCTGGACGGCTATTCCCATCATGCTGCTGGCGGGTCTCGCCGTTCCGACGGTTCAGACGATCTTCGATCTGACCGAGTGCGCAGATGACGCAATGGAAGTGGACGTCATAGGCCATCAGTGGTGGTTCGAGTATCAGTACCCGGAAGAGGGCATCACAACGGCGAATGTGATGGTGATACCGGCCGGCCGGGAGGTCTGCCTCAACATGACCTCCGACGATGTGCTCCACAATTTCTGGATTCCCAAACTCAACGGCAAGCGGTATCTGGTGCCGGGACAGCAGACCACGCTGATTCTCGAAGCAGACGCTCCCGGTGAATACTGGGGCCAGTGCGGTGAGTTCTGTGGCCTATCGCACGCGTTGATGCGGGCACGGGTGCGCGCGGTCGATCAAGCCGACTACGACGCCTGGGTCGCCAGGATGAATGAGCCTGCCGTGCCGCCTGATGGCGCGCTGGCGCAGGCAGGGCTCGACGAATTCAACGGCATCTGCAGCACGTGCCATGTCATCGAGGGAGTCAACGAACTCGATAATCCGATCGGACCCGACCTCACCCATTTCGCCGACCCATACCGCAACGTTTTCGCGGGAGCCTCACTGGATCGCACTGAGGAGCATCTGGCCGAATGGCTGGCAGATCCTCCGACGATCAAACCCGGTTCGTTCATGCCGGACCTCAACTTGACCGCTGATGAAATCGACGCGCTCGTTGCATACCTGCAGGGCCTCGATCCGACGAAGGAGCGCTGATGGCGAGCACCACTGCTCCCAGCTCAACCATCTTCCGCCGGCCCAAGGAAACTTCCGGGTGGATGAGTTGGATCACAACCGTCGATCACAAGAAGATCGGCATCATGTACGGCTACTCGGCCTTCTTCTTCTTCATCCTCGGTGGCCTCGAGGCATTGATCCTGCGCCTTCAGCTCGCCGGCCCGGACGGAACCGTCCTCGATGCCGCCGAATACAACGCCATGTTCACGATGCATGGCACCACGATGGTGTTCCTGTTCGTGATGCCGGTGGGTGCGGCGTTCTTCAACTACCTACTGCCGTTGCTGATCGGCGCCCGGGACGTTGCATTCCCGCGCATGAACGCCCTCAGTTTCTGGATCTTCCTCTTCGGGGGGATCTTCCTCTACTCATCGTTCCTCTTCGGGACCACGGGACCGCCGGCCGGCGGCAACCTGCCTGGAGGCGCTACGGATGCCTCCTGGTTGGGGAGCACGATCAACGGCGGTTGGTTCATGTACCAGCCCAACGCCGGCCCCCGGTTCTCAACCGGAACGGTGCTCGACTACGGGGCGATTGGACTCCAGATTCTCGGCCTTTCCTCATTGATCGCATCGGTGAACTTCATCACGACGGTGTTCAACATGCGTGCAAAAGGAATGCGGCTGCTCCGAATGCCGGTGTTCGCCTGGATGACGACCGTCGTGGCCTTCCTACTGCTGTTCTCGCTACCGATCATCGCTGTTGCGCTCTTCATGGTGACTTTCGACCGACAACTCGGAACGCTCTTCTTCGACACGTTCCAGGGCGGCGACGCCATCCTCTGGCAACACCTCTTCTGGCTATTCGGTCACCCTGAGGTGTACATACTCATTCTCCCGGCGATGGGCATCGTCTCGGAAACGCTGCCGGTGTTCTCACGCAAGCCGCTGTTTGGGTATCCGGCAGTCGTTTTTGCAGGAGCTGCTATCGGGTTCCTCGGGTTCGGTGTGTGGGCTCACCACATGTTCGCCTCAGGCATCACTCCCGTCGCCCAGGCTGCGTTCGGATTGGCGACCATGACGATCGCTGTCCCTACCGGGATCAAGATCTTCAACTGGTTGGGAACCATGTGGATGGGGAAGATCAAGTTCACTACGCCAATGTTGTTCTCGCTCGGCTTCGTTGCCCTGTTCGTAATCGGTGGTCTGTCGGGAGTGACCCACTCGATCGTGCCGGCCGATTGGCAGCAAACCGACACCTATTACATCGTGGCGCACTTCCACTACGTGCTTTTCGGCGGGGCCATCTTCGGTATCTTCGCCGGGCTCTACTACTGGTTCCCGAAGCTCACAGGCCGCATGCTGTCAGAGAAACTCGGCAAGCTTCATTTCTGGCTGATGTTCATCGGAATGAACCTGACCTTCGGACCTATGCACTGGCTGGGATTGCAGGGAATGGTCAGAAGGACGTGGAAATACCCCGAGGAATACAACTTCGGCACCTGGAATATGGTGGTCACGGTCGGCGCCTTCATCATTGCCACATCGATCCTCGTGTTCATGGTGAACTGGATTGTCTCCAAGCGCCGCGGCGTCGAGTCCGGTATGGATCCCTGGGATGCCAGGACCATCGAATGGAGCATCCCCAACCCGACACCCGAGTGGAACTTCGGTGTCAACCCGGTGGTCGAGTCGCTGGACGATTGGTGGCATCGCAAGTACGACGAGGATGAGCAGGGTCGCCCGGTCCGGCGTGCCGACGCCGACGAGACCGTTGCTCTCTATCACGACCAGGGCGTGAATCCGCCGGCCCCGATCCACCTCCCCACCCCTTCGTACTTCCCGTTCATCGCCGGAGCGTCGTTCCTGGCAATCGCCTACGGCGTCGTTTATCACACAAAGGGGTTTGGACTCCCGCTGTTGATTTTCGGTGCGATAGTGCTGTTGTCGTCCCTGATCGGCTGGTCACTCGAGCCTCTTGAAGAAGAGCACGAGGAGGTGCACGCATGAGCGACGTCGCCCATGAAGAGGTGCACGAGACCACCGGGATCGAAACCAGAAAACTCGCGATGTGGATATTCCTGTCGAGCGAGTTCATGTTCTTCGGTGCCCTCATCACCAACTACATGCTGTTCAAGGGGCGAGTCGGGTACCCGGAGCCGTATCCGGCAGACATCTTCGACATCCCGTTCACGTCGGTCAGTTCGTTCGTCCTGTTGATGAGCTCGCTGACGATGGTCCTCGCCGACAACGCCATCCACCGTGACGACCAGCGCTCGACCCGCACCTGGGTGGTGGCGACTGCTCTGCTCGGCATGGTCTTCTTGGCGGGCCAGGCCTTCGAGTTCACTGAGTTCGTTCTGCATGATCCACCGATGAAGATCTCGACCAATCCGGCTGCATCGGCCTTCTTCACGCTCACAGGATTCCACGGCATGCACGTGCTGGTTGGAGTGATCATGCTCCTGACCTTGGCAGGGATCTCGTTCCGGCGGGGGAAGCTCTCGACCTCGAGTGGCCTCAACCTCGAGAGCGTGGCGCTCTACTGGCACTTCGTCGACATCATCTGGATCGTGATCTTCACGATCGTGTATCTGATCAAATAGGAGCTGCGATGGCCCAGGCACAGTCCAAAGCGCATCCGACGCCCAAGCAGTACGTGCAAATCGCGGTGATCCTCGCCGTTCTCACTGCCATCGAGGTGGCTCTGTATTACATCGAGGAAGCCGGATTGTCGTCGACGATCGTCTATCCGACGCTGATCATCCTGGCAATCTTGAAGTTCGTGATCGTCGTGGCGTTCTACATGCACGTTCGCTATGAGAAGGGCCTGATCGCCCGCTTCTTCACAGTCGGTTTCTTCGGCGCTCTGATGCTCTACACGGTCGTCCTGGGCACCTTCGGTGTCCTCGCCGCACTCACCGGCTGATCGCTGCCGCCGAGCAACAAGTTCGACTTGTTGGGAACCGCCCCACGCTGGAGTTTGCTTCGCGAACTCCGTTAGCAACGAGCAAAGCGAGGCGCGGCAGCGAGGCGCGGCATCATTCGCCGGTTGGAGTTTGCGAACGCAAACTCCGTTAGCAACGAGCGAAGCGAGGCGCGACGCAAACTCCGTTAGCAACGAGCGAAGCGAGGCGCGGCGGCGTCAGTGGCCGCGGACTGCGACCACCATCACGATGGCGATCACCACGGTGGCGATGCCGGCGAGGGCGGCAATGACCTCTGTGTAGCGGAGCTTGATGCTGGGGCGATAGCCACCGAGGAAGGCGAAGAGCAGGATCCCTGCTGAAATCACGATGGCCAGAGTCGAGGCCGCCTCGTGGAATACGAGGAACAGTGCCGCGATCACCGCGATCACCGCCACGAGAACCAGCAACGCCACTATCGGTACCAGCACCGAGTTGTTGAGGCGCGCCCGAACGTCGCCTGAGTCCGCGTACTCGCCGGCCGAGAGACCTGCCGGAACGGCGGAAACGTGCGAGAGCACCGCCGTTTCGGCCCCGAGCAGGGCTCCGCCGATCAGCAGCCACCACAGCGCTGAGGCGACCGGAATCGCGACAATCGCCTCATCGATAGTCTCCATACCAAGCGCTCCGGCAAGGACCCCCCCACCGATCGCTCCCAGGACAAGGCCGACGATCGCGCCGAACCAGATCCCAGAGCCACCAACGACCGCCATCTCGGGTCGGAAAAACGCCGGTCCACCGCGGCCGAGGACTCCAATGAACGCACCGAAGACTGCGCCGAGTAGTCCCACGCCAATAACGATCGGGAGGATCTCAGTCTGGACCGCGGCACTGAAGTCTTCGCCACGTTCAACCACGGCGGCATCATCGACGAGAAACACGGCGCCGATGCCGGCGGTAACTAGCCCGAATATCGCACCTGCGGAGGCGCCGAGTGCTGCCGGCAACGCTATGCGGCGACGCAGGGGTGTCGGCTCGATGCCGGGAAGCTCCGGTTCAGGAGCCTCCAGGACGGCTGTTGCGACAGCTACCGGTTGTGCGACCTGCTCAACAGGCTCGTCGCCGGTATCTGCGGGCTCCTCGGCCGCGACAGGCTCAGGTCCGGGTGCCGGAGTTGTCGGAGCGGGAACCGCAGCAGGAGGTGGAGGAGGCGCTCCGCCGGCCCAGGCGGCGAGGACCTGCCCGGCATCAAGTCCGTCGGCGACGGCGCGCGCGTCGGCCGAACGTTGGATCAATTCTTCCGGGGCCCCCAAGGCGGCCGCAACTGCGGACAGCATCTCGCTCATGAAGCCGGGATGTTAGTGGAGTCGAACCGACCTTTGCGGCGGCCAACACGGATGATTCTATGCCAACCTAGAACGCAGGACCCAGAGTCAGAAACCAAGGAAATGCTCTCAGCTCTTTGCTACGGATCAATCAACCCTGACATCGTCCATCAGATTCCGGAGTTCCCGGGCCCTGGGGACGACCTTCGCTCGATCACGTCTCGGCTCACCTACGGCGGGGGTGGCGTCAATCCCGCGGTCGCCCTGGCCGCCTGGGGCGTCACTACAGCAGTTGCGGGCAACACGCTTGGCGATGACCCTTTAGGGCGATGGTTGATCGACGACCTGGCCGCCCGGGGAGTAGATGTATCACTGATCGATCTCACCGCCGGATCGCAGACTCCTCATTGTCTCGTTCTCGTGGACCCCGAAGGCGAACGGACAATCATCTCCAGCGGCTACGACGCGGCCACCTGGCAATCGCTCTCCCCCGACGTGTGGCAGAACCGGTCGGTGACGGTGGTGGACGCCTATTCGGCTCGGGCAGGAGCGGAAGTCATCCGCGCCAGTTCGCGCGCGGGAGTTCCAACAGTCGGGATCGATGTCACCGG
>JBLYYS010000034.1:0-6634 GCA_048550235.1 Acidimicrobiia bacterium
GTCCTTGTCCTTGCGCTGACGTATTTGTTGATCAGACTCGGCGGCCGCGTGTACAAGGGATCAATCCTCAAACTCGGCGCCAAGGTGAGGATCCGCGACGCCTGGAGGGCTGCCGGCCAGTGATGACCGGCGCGGTTCCCGCTGATCCGCAAAGCACACGCTCTGCACTCATTACGATGGGGCAACAGACGAGAAGGAGACCCTGAGTGGCGATTCGGTCGAGAATCACGGGCGTCGGAGGCTATCTTCCGCCGCGCGTCGTAACCAACGACGACCTGTCCGAGTTGATGGACACGTCCGACGAGTGGATCACCGAACGCACCGGCATCAAACAGCGTCATTGGGTCGAACCCGAAATGGCCACTTCGGATCTGGCCCTCGAGGCGGCGACTGCTGCTCTTGAATCGGCCGGAGTCGACAAGAACGACATCGATATGCTGATCGTCGCCACCCTCAGCTCAGACCACTTCTTTCCCGGCACCGCATGTTTCATGCAAACCAAGATGGGCATCAGTGACATCCCCGCTCTTGACATTCGCCAGCAGTGCACCGGTTTCGTGTATGCCACGTCAATAGCCGACCAGTTCATTCGTACCGGCATGTACGAGAAGATCCTCGTTATCGGTGCCGAGATCCACTCGAAAGGACTCGACATCAGCACGGATGGACGCGATGTGACCGTCTTGTTTGGGGACGGCGCCGGAGCTGTGGTCGTAGAGGCGACAGAACCCGGCGGGGACGCCGATCCCCAGATCTACTCGACCCACCTCCACGCCGACGGCACCGGGGCGAAGGAACTCTGGCTGCCGTCACCGGGGATGGCGTTCCCGGACGGTCTGGTGACCCATGACCATCTCGACCGCGGAGACCAATACCCGAAGATGAATGGACGGGCCGTCTACGTGAACGCCGTCAAGCGGATGAGCGAAGCGATTGGCGACGCAGTCAAGACCAACAGCGTGTCCCTCGACGACATCGATCTGTTCTTCTTCCACCAGGCGAACCTACGCATCAACGAGGCAGTTGCCGCCCGCCTCGGCATACCGGCAGAGAAGGTGTACAACACGATCCACAAATACGGAAACACCACCGCCGCCACTATTCCCCTCGGCATCAGGGATGCGGTGGCCGACGGATCACTCCAACCGGGAATGCTGGTGGCGTGTGCTGCGTTCGGCAGCGGGTTCACATGGGGATCGATGCTGCTCCGCTGGTAGCCGGTCCCGTCGACCGCCGCCATCAAAACAGCAACCGAACGATCGAAATCGATTGAACTCCGGCACCCCCGGCGCGATGCTGAATACAGGTCCTCCAAAGGGCGAACGGCAATGAGATGGGGAGATGAGAAGCTGCGCGTCGCCTGAGTGAAGGGCCGAAAGGAGGGTGTGATGACGATCGCACACCACGCTCCAGGCAAGGTGCCGGCACCGGCCCGAGATTCGCTGCCGTCGGCAAGCATCTCCCCGTCGCTTCGTAATGTCGCGACCGTCTTGGTTGCCATTCTGACGATCACCGTCGTAGTGCTGCTGGCGCTCGTCTTTACGGGCTCGGAGTCGACGGAAATCCACGACTCGTGGATGAACGCACAGCCCCAGATAGAGGAGGTATTCAACTTCTGAGTGCCCTAGTACCAAGCAACGACAACTCCGGCGCGGGGGTCCCACTCCCTGGTGTGGGATTCTCGCGTCGGTCAATCCAGCGATGGTGAGTCCGTCCACCCTGGAGCGGCCGCGTTCGGCTGAGCCGCGTAAGCCGCCGATTCGCTGGTGGACCGTGCTGGCAATCGTGATCATCCTGGCTCTACTGTTCACGAACGCACTCGCCTGGTACCTGCTTGCCGTCGAGCGGACAAGCACCTCCACTACGGCACCGGAGGCAACCGATACGACCGTGGTGGCCGATGTATCCGCCCCACCCGCCCCCGTGGCCGCGGTTGAGTTGCCGCCGATCATCTCTCCCGGCGATCTCGGTGTCTATGGAACCCATCAATTTCGGGGTGGAAACTCACTCAGTGGCGAAACCGACGGTGGCTTCCGTACACTCGAAGGTGTCTACTGGGACCCGGTACGACCAGGCGGCTTTTTCGGAGCAGATCCTATTGCCTACGGGCGATTCCTCTACGTGGTGAGCGCCACCCACGACTCCGTCTACGGCATCGACCAAACCAGCGGCCTGATCAAGTTCATGATGCGGACAAATGGAAGGATGCAGACGGCCCCGGCGGTCGGTCAATTCGAGTACAGCCTCGGTCCGGAGGGATCCGAAACCAGAGTACGCCTGGTGGCCGTGAGCGAGAACGGCACTGTCTATGCCCGGAACGCCACCGGCGGGGGGAACTCAGAGATGTGGCAGAGAGACCTCAACGAGGACGTCCTGGCCGCTCCCCTAATCGAAGACAACAAGATCATCGTGGCGACCGAAGCCGGGACGATCATCGCCCTCGGCTTGGACAATGAAGAAGTATGGCGCTACCCGGTACCGAACACCTACACCGCCGCGTTCCGGCACACACCGGCCATCTCCGCCGGAATCATCTATGCCGTCGACGAGAACGACCGCCTCCACATGGTCGATCTAGATACGGGAAACGCGAGTTGTGCCATGCCGATATCTCTCAGACACAGCGCCTCCAGCCATCCGGTGGTTGCGGGAGACCAACTCTTGATCCCGACCGACGGATCGATCCTGGTCTTGCCGACCGCTCAATGTGGTGCCTTGCCACAAATCATCGCGGTTCAAGTCGACTCAACGATCTCGCCGGCTGTTAGCGGCTCGACCATCTTCACCGTCGAGAACTCCTTCCTGCTTGCATGGAATCTCGAGACTCGTACCCTCGATGTGTGGGACGGTCCATTTCAGGCCGAGAGCCCCATCACCACAGCCCCCGCGGTAGCCGGTGGCGTCATCTACTTCGGCACCCAGCAAGGGGTTGTACATGCCGTGGATGCCGGGAGGGGCGAGTCTTTGTGGACATTCGAGGTCGGAGAACCCATCTTCGGTGGACCGGTCGTTACTGCCAACGCGATCTTCGTCACCACGACCCAGGAGATCATCTCGATTGCCGGGAGATGACTGGGGCAATCCACTTCGGCAGGAACCCGCCTCAGTCGATGCGCTGGAACAGACCGTAGAGGAAGTGCTGGGAACCGCCGGACGGCGTGACGTGATACTCCTCCTCGAACACCAAGGCGTTCATGCCATCTCCAAGCGCCGCTGCAAGCTCCTCCGGGCTATAACGGTGGACCGGTAGACCACTACACGTTTCCGGGCCGTGCACACCGAACGTCGCTATCACAGCAAACCCTCCCTCCCCCAGGTTTGCATGGAGAGCATCCGTGTAGCGCTCACGATCCCCCGTGCCGGTGAGGAAGTGGAACACGGCTCGATCGTGCCACAAGGCGAATGTTTCGGTCGCCCGAAAAGCTCCGATGTCTCCCTCAACCAGTGACGGCTTCCTTCCGTCATCATCGAAGCGGGTACCGACGTGCGCAAGCGCCGCGGATGAGACATCGAGAACGGTGACATCGGTGAACCCACGTTGGAGGAGCTCATCGCACAACCGGGAGGAACCTCCACCAACATCGATGACTCTTTCCGACAAGCCGACTCCGGCTCGTTCGATTAGACGTAGGGAGAGCTCCGGTCGCGCCTGGTACCACGTGAGTTCATCTGGCGGTCGGCGGCCGTGGACCTTGTCCCAGTGCTCGGCTCCGGCACCTAGATGTCGGGCCATCAGATTCCGGCAAACGGACTCTGCTCGCCAACTTCGGTTCCGCAGATCTGGCAATTCCCCATTCCTTCAACAACGGCTGAATCACAATTCGGACACCGGAGTCTGGCCCGTTGGACACGGCCGTCGGCGGATCCGTCAATGAGATCCATCTCTTCGATCCGTTTGTCGAGTTGCTCCTTGGTATACCCGGATTCCTCGAGTATCGACCACATCGCCTCAACCACGACTACGAGACGATCGAGCCGTTCATTCGTATCGAGGATCTTCGACCCGGGCGCGTTGAACGACTCGGCAGAGGCGGCCAGCCCGGCAACCTTCCCCGCCTGGCGAGAACCCATGACATAACCGGTGACGAACTGAAACATGTCAGGATTGTAGGTCAGCCGGCAACGAGACGTCGGTGGCCAAACGCATGGCTAGCGGTCTCCAACCCGATCCGACGAGCGTTGAATCACGAGATCCTCATCGCGCAGGTCGATAATCGTCCGGATCTGACCGGGTTCTGACGACATGGCTTTCTCGATGACATCGGTTATCTCATCGTCTACCAGTTCGTTGCGTTCGAGTAGTTGATCCCGCAGCGACTCAATGATGTGGCGGTTTCCGGCAAGGAGTGTCGTGACTTCCTGCTTCTGTTCCGCCAGCAACCTTTCGACTGCCTCCCGTCCTTGCTCGTCTGCCAGCACTGAGGCCGCCAGGTTGCCCGCCAGGGGTCCTCCATCCATCGCACGAAACGAGATGAGCGATCCGCCTAGACCCATGGACCCGACCATTTCCACCGCAATGCTGGTTGCGGCGGCGAGATCGCCGGCCGGGCCGCTGCCCGACTCGTCGAAGAACAACTCCTCCGCCACCATTCCCCCGAAGGCGATCTGAATCGAAGCCAGCATCTCCGACCGTTGCTGCGTATGGCGCTCCTCCAACAATCGATGAGCCAGGAAGCCCAATGCTTGCTTGCGCTTGATGATCGACAGCACCTCCAGCTTCCGACCCTTGCCGACCAGATAGGCCACTGTGGCGTGACCTGCCTCATGAGTAGCGATTGTGCGCCGTTCGTGCTCCGGCTGATCCAATGGCTCGGGAAGACCTATCTCAATCTCCATGCGTGCCTGCCAGAGGTCTGCGGTTGAGAGGGCACCCCTTCCATCACGGAGCGCCAGCAGTAGAGCCTCGTCGAAAAGCCGCTCGAGTGAGGCCGGCGTGTACCCGAGTGTGGCCGCAGCCAGCTCATCACGCGAGTCCTGGTCATCTAGCTCCGCTTCATGCGATTTCTTGCCGAGGAAGTAGTCGATCAAGGCGAGACGCGCCGTTCTGCTCGGCAGATCGAAGTGAAGAACCCGATCAAACCGTCCCGGTCGCATCAATGCTGGATCCAGTGCGGCTGCACGGTTGGTAGCGGCGATGAGCAGGATATTCGTGAACTCAGGCGCATCCTTCTTGAGCTGGCGCTCCGGGGGCAGATACCTATTCAGCAAGTCCTTGAAGACGCCTTTGGCCTTCGACGAGAACGGCGGCGTATCGAAGCTCTGCATCTGGATGAGGAGTTCATTCACCATCCCGCCGGTCTCCTGGCTGATTCCGGTTTGGTTCACCGTCATCGCCGGAGCAGCCCCACCTGATGCGCTACTGACCCCGGATCGGCTCAAACCGATCGCATCGATCTCCTCGATGAAACCTATTGCTCCCCCTTCAGCTCTAGCTGCTTTGCGCAAGTCCTTGAAGAACTTGCGGATCTTGCGCGCAGTCATTCCGTACCACATGCTCTGGAATGCGGTGGCGGATACGAACAAGAACGGAACCTCAGCTTCCCGTGCCATTGCCTTCGCCATGTAGGTCTTGCCGGTGCCGGGTGGACCTTCGAATAGGATGCCCCGTCGCGGGCTGCCGCCCATGTCGTCACGGAAACGTTTGTAGTCCAGAAGCACCTCGAGAGTGTGCCGTATCTCTTCCTTCAGACGATCGGCTCCGTGGACGTCGGCAAATGAGACGTCGATTTCCTCCGGCCGGAAGGTGATGTGAGGGGAGCGTTGGTTGAGGAGCATCGGGGCCACCAACACGACACCGAGCAACAGAATGATGAGAATTCCCGGTAACCAGAAGGCAACGTCGGGTCCGAGATCCGGCATGTGTGGCCAGGGGGTATCACCGGTGAGTATCCGCCACCACATCCAGGCCGCTACCGGCGCAAGCACGATGGCCAGCGCCCTCAGGCGCTTTCGTCGATGCCGTTCACGCTTCACCGCAACAGTTCCCGCCACTGCCAGCCCCTTCAATAGCCCACTTCCACCATAGCCACGGAGAGTGGTCAAATCCAGAGAAAATCTCGCACATCGAGCATGGAGGGAAGATCAGCCCTGTCCGCTGTGACGTTCGCCACCTCTCTAATCGGCAGCGGCGGGCTAACCATGCAGTAAGCGTTCGCTCAGGAGGCGGCCAGGTGAAACTCCGATGGATATCAATCACGACGGCGATCGTCCTAGCGGCGTGCACCTCCGCCACAGAGTCGACCGAACTCGTCACTCAGGCACCCACCACTCTCGCTGTTCCTCCAGCTTCGACTCTGCCTTCACCGAACACCACCGGCCCGGCACCGAGTACGACGACCACCGACCCCGCGCCCACGGTTGCCCCGGCACAGTTCGACGGAATCGCCTTGCCGGCAGTGGCAGGTTCGCACTTCTCAACCGCCGGAGCTTGCGCAAGTTGCCACACCAACATGTTCGACCAATCCGGAAAGGATGTTTCAATCGACTCCACATGGCGATCCTCCATGATGGCCAACGCCGCCCGCGATCCATACTGGCTGGCAACCGTCCAATCGGAGACCGTGGCAAACCCCGGACTGGCCGCAGTGCTCGAGGACAAGTGCAGCACTTGCCATATGCCCATGGCTCGGACCAC
>JBLYYS010000035.1:0-3317 GCA_048550235.1 Acidimicrobiia bacterium
CCCGCCCGATCCGAGACGACCTTCGTTGATCTGCCTCGTTTGGCCGCGACGGGCCACGTCGAGGTTCACATCAACAAGGCGGAGAACCCCAACGAGCGCAAGAGTCCGATGTCGGCCTACGACCCAGGATTCGACGGCGAACAACCAGAGACTTTCATCGACCTCCCCGGTTCAGAGCGAACAGTCGACCCGGTCATCGACCTGACCGATGAAACCGTCGATCTGACCGAAGAGCGCCAGGACGCGGCCCCGAAGGGCGATCCCTGGGCGTAGTCCCAATTCAGGCACCGGCACTGCCATGAAATAGTTTCGGACGAAACTACTCCTTATCCACGCTCGTGGAGGACCGACAGGTTGTTTCGTGGCTATCCAGTGAGGCGGAGGCCGAAGGACCGGCTGTATCTGGAGAAGGACGGATCCGATGCTCGATCGTCTCGCCAAGTGGAGAATGCTTGGAGCACTCTCCGTGGTTGTTGCCCTTGTTGCGAGTGTGCTTACCCTTGCGGGGTCAGAGGCTGATTCCCTGGCTGACTCTGCAGGACCCGCATTCTTCGCATGGGGTGATGAACCCTACGACGACGGGTTGCGCCATTTCCTTGTCCGGCTCGATCCGACCATCTCAATAGATACGGCCGGTCCTTTTAGTCTCACCGACGACGGTGAGATCGTCGTCGAGGAGAGCGCTCTCCCGGATTGGATAGCAGGCGATCTCCTGCTCACCCTGGAAGGCATCAGCGATCTCGGGGGAAGCGGCGAGAACGAAGTGCCTACCGTCGAGTTCCTCACCCGCCTGGACGGGGTTCATCGTGTGGAAGCGCTCGGGTACGAGACCTACGCGCTGGCGACCGAATACACGGCATCGGAAATCGCCGCGCTGCCGGGAGTGCGGCGAGTTGACGAAGACACTCCGCTGGCAACCGCCAGTGTCGACGAATTCGCTCCCTACCAATGGCCGATCGAGAACCTAGGAATCACCGCCGATGGTTCGCCGGCGACAGCCGGAGCGGACATCAAGGCATCGGAAGCATGGCATCGGACCCGCGGGTCCGGTGTCGTTGTGGCGGTGATCGATAGCGGGGTGGACGTGGATCATCCGGATCTCGCTCGCAACATCTGGACCAACCCCGACGAGGTGTGTGGAAACGCCGTTGACGACGATGGGAACGGTTTCGTCGATGACTGCCGTGGTTGGAACTTCATCGACGGGAATGCAGACGTTGCAGATCACAACGGGCATGGAACCCATATCGCAGGGATCATCGCGGCGGAGTTCAACAACCTGATCGGCGTTGCAGGCATTGCGCCCGAGGCGGTGCTGATGCCCCTCAAGATTGGAGGGGAAACGCCGTCGCTATCGCGGGCACTGCTGGCTTTTGATTATGCGATTCAGAATGGTGCTCGCATCATCAACGCCTCCTGGGTTTCCAGCGACCCTGCGGCTGAGGAGTACCTGAGTCCGTATCTCGACGCAGCTGAAGCGGCCGGGATACTCGTGGTCGTCGGCGCCGGCAATGACGGCGTCAACATCGACGAAGCGCCGGTCTGGCCGGCATCGAGCGGGCACTCCAATGTGTTGACGGTGGCGGCTTCGAACGCCATGGACCTTCCAGCAGAGTTCTCCAACTATGGCCGGGAATCCGTCGATATCTTCGCCCCCGGCGATCGGATCATCAGCACGCTTCCTGGGGGGAGTTATGGGGTCTATTCCGGAACCTCGATGGCAGCACCACAGGTGGCGGGAGCCGCCGCTCTCCTCTGGTCGGCGACTCCGGAGTCGACCTACGCAGAAGTGAAAGGCGCGCTCATGGATCGATCGGATGGACCCAACGACGGTCTGATCGCCTTTCGTAACCTGGCGGCATCGGACGGGCGCTTGAACTCAGCTCGAGCGATCTTCACCCGCTTGTTTCAATCGGAAGTGGTCTACTGGTTCCACGACTTCAACTCGCTGCTCGATTCCACTCGGCATGAAGTGACAGTTCAGGTTCTGTTGAATGACCCTGACAATGTTCCGCCGACCACACCGCTCCGATACAGGGCAACGCTCGTCGCACCGGTCGAAGGCGCGATCAGAGGCGTCGTTGGACATGAGATCTCGGTTCCAGGACTCGGCACGGTTACCACGGATCTCCACGGTCGGGCGTATGTCGGGGAAACCTTTGAGCGGCAGCGAACTCACGCGCTCCTCGATGATGGACACATGGTGCCACTTGAGATGTCGTTGCCGCGGGGAAGCTATGCGCTGGCAATGGAGATGCTCGATGTCTCCAACCCTGAGGCGCCGCGCCTACTTGGTCAAGCTTCGGCGGTGTTCTTTGAAGTGGGCCTTGGTAGTGCCGGCGCAATGCCTATACGCGAATTGCCACCGCCGACCTCGATTCCGGTGACAATGCCGCCAATTGAAGTCCCGGAGATGTCCATTCCGACGGTGCCGATCGTGGACACCTCGACACCGACCACGACTTCGGTCGTGCCGACCACCGTTGTTCCGAATTCGACGACCACGTTGCCTGGGATCTCATCGGCGACGACGACGACAACAGTAGATCTGGCCGAGGTGCTCGATGATCCCGTATCGACTTCTACAACCCTCGGGTCGAGCCCGTCCACCACCCCCATCGCACCAACGTCAAGTACGAGCTCCACCATCCCGACGCTGGTGCCAGGTGGTCCCCAAGAGCCGACTCGTTTTCAGATAGGCGCAATCAATCCGACCCGGGGGCCTGTCGAAGGAGGTACGGAGGTCGTAGTGGTAGGTGAGAGCCTGCCGGCAAATCCGCTCGTCATGTTTGGTGACAAACCCGCGCGAATCGATGCGAACGACGCGCCTGAGAGCTACATCGTGATCACGCCACCCGGCCCACCGGGAACGGTCGACGTGATCGTGGTCGATCTGGATGCCGGATCTCGCGTTGTTATGGCTGACGCGTTCACTTACATCGCAGATGATGGAGGTGGTGTTGAACCGCTGGTCACCACGACGACTCATCCGGTTGAGTTCGTGACGCCGGAAACCCTGCCCGTGGTCTCGTCTACGAGCACGGTGCCTCCTGCGTTCGTTCCCACCACGAGTCCGCCTTCACAGCCGGAAACCACACTCCCAGAGTCCACCACAACCACCTCTCTTATGACAGAAGGCAACATCGTCGGTTGGATGGATCAGCAGCTTGTGACGCCGGAAGGGCTCGATTTCGGGGACCTTGCTCCCGATAGCCCGCTGCAGAGCTGGGACACCCGCGATTGGGCAGGGGGCATCTGCACTGAGAGTCCCTGCCGAGGGTGGGACCTCTGACGATCTGATGGTCCGCCCCACGCCA
>JBLYYS010000036.1:0-5731 GCA_048550235.1 Acidimicrobiia bacterium
AACCTGGTGGCAGGGTTGTTCACCGACGATGCGGCCGTGCGCGAACTCATCGCCTCGGCGTTTGTGGTGCTTGCCTTCATCCAACCGATCGGGGCGTTGGTCTTCGTGGGTGACGGCCTGTACCTCGGAGCCGGCGCTTTCAGGTTCCTGGCTGTTGCCACCGTCGGAGCGGCCGGCCTGTCGGCCGTCCTGCTGGTGATGGTTCCGGTGATGGGCTGGGGCCTGAACGGCATTTGGTGGGCGATAGCGGTCCTCATTGCGGTGCGGGGAGTGGCATTTCTGGCCCGCTTCGGCCGGAAGTCCTCTATCGGGTGACCTTAACGGCTTCGAAACACTCGCCGAATCTGGGAACATCGAGGTACCCAAGCCGGTTGGATCAACGGATATGGAAATCACAATCATCGGTGCCTTCGTTGCGGGGCTCTTCTCATTCGTCTCACCCTGTGTCCTGCCCCTCCTCCCCGGGTATCTCAGTCTGATGTCCGGGTACAGCGTGGCAGACCTCCAGGAGAGTTCCGCCTCGTGGAAGCGGATGCTGGGCGTTACCAGCCTGTTTGTACTTGGATTCACCCTCGTATTCGTTGGCCTCGGGGCAGGTGCGACCAGCCTCGGCGGATGGCTGCAGCGCAACAGCGTCGGCCTCTCCAAGATCGCAGGGTGGATGGTCATCGCCTTTGGCATCCTCATCGTGCTGACAGCACTCCAGCGTGGAGGCAAGCTCACGTCGTGGATGATGCGTGAACGCAGGATGCATGTGAATACGGGCAGATTGGGTTTGCTCGGCCCACCCGTCATGGGAGTGGCCTTCGGATTTGCCTGGACCCCGTGCATCGGGCCGATTTTGGGCGGAATCCTCCTGGTCGCTTCTGCACAGGACACCGTCGGGCAGGGCATGATCCTTTTGTTCGCATACGCCATGGGCCTGGGAGTGCCGTTTGTCATCGCCGGGGTCGGCATGAGTGCGACCTTCAAGGCGATGAAGTTCATGCGGAAATACCTGAAGCCGATCAACGTTGCCTCGGGTGTTCTGCTGGTCGCGTTCGGAATCGTCATGATCACCGGCAATCTGACCCGCATCGCCACCTGGATGCTCGACATCTTCGGTGACTCGGGGTTCGGTGAGTTCATCAACGAGAGTACGTAGCAAGCTGTCAGCAATCAGCTTTCAGCCATCAGCCAAAGGCTTGCTGCTACCTACGACCAATTCCCAGACTGCGAGTACTCTGCCGAGCATGCCAATCACCCCCGACCGTTCTGCCTTTCTTGCCCTGGCGAACGAGCATGCCGTTGTACCGGTCACGATGCAGGTTTTGGCCGATCGCGAGACGGCCGTGACTGCCTACGAGAAGTTGGTCGGTGAGGCTCCTGGGTTCCTCCTCGAGTCGGTAGAGGGTGGTGAACGTTGGGCGCGATGGTCTTTCGTCGGGTGGGATCCGGCCTTCACTCTCACCGCCCGGTCGGGTGAATCGAGTGTCGACGATCCGCAGCGGACGCTTCCGTCCGGGGACCCGCTCGAGGTACTCGAACAGTTGACCACCGGATTGTCGGCTGCCCAGTACGAAGGACTCCCGCCACTTCATACCGGAGCCGTCGGCTGGCTGGCCTATGACGCCGTCCGCTACGTCGAACATCTGCCGGGCCGCCCGCCGG
Source organism: Acidimicrobiia bacterium (assembly GCA_048550235.1). Taxonomy (GTDB): domain Bacteria; phylum Actinomycetota; class Acidimicrobiia; order Spongiisociales; family JAHEDJ01; genus JAHEDJ01. Next base: position 1,651 of record JBLYYS010000036.1, read on the forward strand.
ACGACCGCGGCCTGCCGGAAATGGTCTGGCAGTTCGTTGGTGCTCTGGCAGCTTTCGATCGTCTGGCACAACGGATAACACTCGTCCGCAACGTGTACGTGGGTGATGATCCCGAAGCCCAATACTCCGAAGCCGTGCATAACCTCGAGGCTGCTGCTCAGCGTCTCGGCCGGCCTGCCGGATACACGCCCCGGATGGCCGAACCCGCCCCCGCCCCACCAGCTGCCCTTTCGACGCTGGAACAAGAGGCATTCGAAGATGCAGTGCGTCGGGCCAAGGACTACATACGCCAGGGCGAGGCGTTTCAGATCGTGTTGAGCCAGCGGCTCGAGGTGCCCTATGAACTCGACACCTTCGCTGCCTACAGAGCACTCCGGATGATCAATCCGTCCCCATACCTCTTCTATCACCGGCATCCCGATGTCACGGTCATAGGATCGTCGCCCGAGCTGATGACCCGTGTTCGCAACGGCGTGGTGCATTCTCGACCTATTGCCGGCACTCGACCCCGTGGAGCGACTCCGGCGGAAGACGAGTTGCTCGCCGAGGAACTGTTACGCGACCCGAAGGAGCGGGCCGAGCATGTGATGCTCATCGATTTGGCACGCAACGACATAGGGCGGGTGTGCGAGTTCGGCAGTGTTTCGGTAGACGATTTGATGGTGATAGAGCGCTACTCCCATGTGATGCACATAGTCTCCGGGGTTTCAGGGACTCTCAAACCCGGTGTTGGCCCGGTCGACGTTCTGCGGGCGACATTTCCCCACGGAACAGTGTCGGGTGCACCGAAGGTGAGGGCAATGGAGATCATCGATGAGCTCGAACCAGTGGCACGAGGGCCCTACGCGGGGGCATTGGGTTACATCGACTTCTCGGGCAATATCGACACCGCGATCTGTTTGCGCACGATCGTGGCCACTGAAGGAAAAGCGTGGGTCCAGGCGGGAGCAGGGCTCGTCGCCGACAGTGATCCGACGTCGGAGTATGAGGAGACTATGAACAAGGCCGCCGCCGCCCTGGCCGCCCTGGCCGGAGCTGCTCATGTCTAGCTCGTTTGGAGACGTGACGGCCGAGTATCTGGCGTTGCGCGGCGCTTGTGGACTCGTCACAGACCTCCACCAGGCCGTGGTGGTGTCGGGAGCAGATGCCGTTACGTTCCTGCAAGGTCTGCTGAGCCAGGATCTCGAGCAGGCACCCGGTTCGATCACCCGGTCGTTCCTCTTGAGCCCGCAAGGCAAACTCGCCGCCCTCTTGTGGGTGCTGCGAGGCGAGGAGGAAGTGATTCTCGTCACAGACGGGGTATCGGGCGATCAGCTCGTAGCCGACTTGAATCGCTTCCGGATTCGGGTAGATGCCGTGATACGGGTTGAGGATTCACCGGTTCTCGAGCTCTGGGGTCCCGCGTCGACTGGTGTGCTGGAGTCCATCGACTCGCAGATCGACGAAGGTTGGAAACGTACGGGGTGGGGATGGATAGCCCGACTGCCCATGGGCGGCCTTGATCGGTACCTGCTGGTCGGGCAAACAGAGGAAAAACTGTTGGAGAACGGTGCGGTTCGATGCGGAAGCCTGGCCGCGACCGCGGTCCGCATCGAAGCCGGTGAGCCGATGATGGGACGCGACGTCGACAGCAAGACCATTCCGCAAGAGACAGGTTTGGTACCAGAGGCAGTTTCATTTACCAAGGGCTGTTATCTGGGTCAGGAACTCGTTGCCCGGATAGACAGCCGGGGGCATGTCAATCGCCGGTTGCTGGGAGTCAGAATCGGAGAGAATGTGCTACCACCGGAAGGCGCCGAAGTCGTTGGCGCCGACAGGACGGTTGGGTTCCTAGGTTCCGTCGGAGAGTCATAGAACCAGCGGTCGCCGGTGGCAATGGGCTTGATTCGGCGAGAGGTGATTGCGGGAGATCCACTGGAGATTCAGTGGGAAGGTGGCAGTGTGCCCGCAGTTGCAGTCGATCTTCCGCTCGATGTTTTCACGGATCGTTGACCCTTTTCTAACAATGCCCGTCGATCCTGGGAATCTCACGCGACCCTGGAAAAGCGCGTGCGGACTGCACGGACCCGCGATGATGGAGCGCCATGAGTAAAGGTTCGGTTCTGCTGATTGAAGATGAGGAAAGCATCGGTGAGATGCTGGCAACCGTCTTCGACCGCGAAGGTCTCAAACTCGTACATGAGTTGAGTGGTGAGGGAGGCCTGCGCCGCCTCGACCGCACGGAACCGCTGGTGGTGTTGCTCGATCTCAATCTCCCGGGAATGGACGGTGTTGAGGTTTGTCGCCGAATCCGGAAGAAGTCCGATATACCGGTGATCATGCTCACGGCCAGAGACACTGAGATCGACAAGATCATCGGTCTCGAAATCGGTGCCGACGACTATGTGACGAAGCCGTTCTCTGCGCGCGAACTCGTGGCCCGGGTCAAGGCCGTTCTACGCCGCTCGCAGGACCGACCGACAGACCGGCGAGTTATCGAAATCGCCGGCTGGGAGATCGACAGCGGACGCCGCGAGGTCCGAACACCCGAGGGTGAGACCGTGCGGCCCACCGCCAAGGAGTTCGATCTCCTTTGGTATCTCGCCGACAACAAGGGTCTGGTGCTGTCGCGAGCGCAGATCCTCGAGGCGGTATGGGGTTACGAGTATTTCGGAGAGACCCGGACGGTGGATGTCCACATAAGGCAGTTGCGCAAGAAGCTTGAGGACATCCCTATCGAAACGGTGTGGGGAGTCGGATACCGGGTCGAGGTGGGTTGACATGCGCCGCCGCTTTTTCTGGGCTCTGCTCGGAGCGATGGCGACAACGCTGCTGATTGTTGCGATTCTCGGAGGATTGGCGACTCTGGCCGCGGTCCGAGACCAAACGAGAACCGAGATGGAGCGACAAATCGGTCAGATCGTCGTACTCCTTCAGGATGCGCTCACGGACGACGGTGTCGAACTCGAAGGAGCTGTGGCCCGAGAGGTTCTCTCCCAGGCGGAAGCGCCCAACGTCAGGCGGGTGATGCAGGAGGCTGCCAGGGTCGCCGGACCTGATGCCCAGGTGAGGTTGGTAGCGGTGACGCCAACTGAGCGAGTGATCGGCGGATCGCTTCCGGCTGCCGTGGTGAACTCTTTTGACCATCAGGCAGTGCTGACCGGTCGGACGATGGCTACCCGGGTGATTCTCCCCGAAGCCGGCTCGACCGTCGAAGTGGTTGCCAGCTCGGTGGCCCCGATCGGAGATTCTGGAAGTGTGCTGGCAGCGGTGATGACGAGGCAGTCCGACCCGCTCAAACTCGGCCCGATCATCCAGCCGATGCTGTTTCCCCTCATCGTCGCGGCAGCGGTAGCCGCGGTGGCAGCCGGCCGGATGTCCAACTGGCTGGTGAAGCGACTCAGCCATCTTCGCCTTGCTGCCGGTGAGCTGGCCGCGGGGAACCACGACGCCAGGGCCCCTGTGGAAGGTTCGGATGAGATCGCTGAAGTTGCCAGCTCCTTCAACGACATGGCGGACGAGATCGAAGCCGCGCGCCAGCGTGAGAGCGAGTTCTTGATGAGCGTTGGACATGACCTACGAACCCCCCTCACGACAGTTTCCGGGTATGTCGAGATCCTGGAGGAAGGTGATCTACCCCCGGAGGAGATTTCTCGGATCGCGGTGGTACTGGAAAGAGAAACCGGCCGGCTCCGGCGGTTGATCGAAGATCTGATGCTGCTCGCCCGCCTCGAGTCACGTGAGTTCACCATCCGAAATGAGTCGGTGGACGTCGTTGCTCACCTAGGTGAGACCGTTGAGACCTACCGACCACGAGCCGACGCAGCTCACGTGACGCTGACCTACGAATCAACCGGCACCGGATTGGTTGAGGTAGACCCCGACCGTCTCGATCAGGTGGCGGGAAACCTCATCGAAAACGCTCTCCGTTATACGCCGGAAGCCGGAAGGGTTTCGGTCCGGGTCGCCGTCGGCTCCGGTGTGATCAGGCTCGAAGTCGCCGATACGGGTCCGGGCATTCACGCCAACGATCTCCCGCACATCTTCGAGAAGTTCTATGTGGCGAGGAAGTACCGGCGAATCCGGCCGGAAGGCTCGGGAC
>JBLYYS010000037.1:0-8331 GCA_048550235.1 Acidimicrobiia bacterium
CCGCACGCGGAGCCGACCTGGCCTTGAGGCTGCAGTTGCCGATCATGGGCGGGATCGTGCTGGCACTCGGCGCCCTGGTTTTTGGCGTCGCCTCGAATACCCCCGAAGCCGTCGACCTCGCCGGGGCCTCGGACGGCATCGGATTCTGGCCCGTGTTCGCCGTCTTCTTCCCGGCGGTCACCGGCATCATGGCCGGGGTCTCTCTATCAGGCGATCTCGACCACCCGGCTCGATCGATTCCACGTGGTTCGATCGCTGCGGTGCTGGTCGGGTTCGTCGTCTACCTGGGCGTCGTCATCGGACTCGGCATAGCGGCAACTCCAGAGGAACTCGTCAACGACAATCTCATCTGGTTCACACTGGCAGGCGGCCTTGGCTTCCTGATATTCCCCGGCCTGTGGGGCGCCATATTCTCCTCGGCGGTCGGAAGCGTTCTCGGCGCCCCTCGCACACTTGAAGCCATGGTCGACGACCGAGTGCTTCCCCGCTTTGTCGGCAAACGGATCCAGCGAATCGATGGCCCCGGCGTTCCTTTGCTCATCTCGGTTGCCGTTGCTCTGGGGGCTGTGTTGCTCGGTGACCTCAACGCCGTCGCTCCGGTCCTGACGATGTTCTTTCTCACCACCTATGGAATGGTGAATCTCGTTGCCGGAATCGAGCGGCTTTCGGGCGACCCGTCCTTCAGGCCGTCGCTGCGCGTTCCTTCGTGGATCTCGCTGGCGGGAGCCCTAGGTTGTTTCTGGGTCATGTTCCTCATCAACCCGTTGGCCCTCGCGGTCGCGGTTGTAGTAGAGGTCGGTGTCTATCTCATAATGAGACGCCGGGCATTGACGGCCCCCTGGGGCGACTTACGCCGCGGTGCCCTCCTAGCTCTCGTACGCTCAACGGTCCTCCAGTTGCGTCGCCTCCCCGAAGACCCCCGCAACTGGCGGCCGAATGTTCTCCTGTTCGCAGGTGACCCGCGCAAGAGACCGGCTTTGGTTCGATTCGCATCCTGGCTCGTCCAAGACCGAGGGATCCTCACGGTGAGCGATCTCCAGGTTGGATCGCTAGAGGAGTTCGGTCCCTTCGTCGACGAACGAACCGTCACCCTCAATCGGGACCTCGACGAGATGGGCGTTGTGGCGTTTGGGGAAGTAGACGTCGTCGAGGATTTCATCGATGGCGTGGTCAACGTCGCGCAGGCGAACGGCATTGCCGGCATCTCATCGAACACGGTGATGTTCGGCTGGAGTGAGAAACCTGATCGGCAAGCCGAGGTGTTGCGGATCATCGAGCGTTTGGCGACGATCGGCATCTCGTCTGTCATTTGTCACGCTCGGCCTCTCTCGAGTCGCAAGCGCAGGAAGATCGTCGTCTGGTGGGGTGGGCTACAGAACAACGGGGACATGCTGGCGCTATTTGCCCATCTTCTGTCGTTGAATCCTGAGTGGCGCAATGCTCAGATCACTCTCAAGAGCATTGCGACCTCGGAAATGATGATTCAACGCAATCGAAAGCTGCTGGAGCAAGTCATCAGTTCAGCCCGAATCGACGCCAGAATCGATATTCTCCAGAAGTCCGACGACCTATCGATCAGCGAGCAGATCTTCAGAGAGTCATTGAGCGCCGACGTGGTCCTCATGGGCCTCCGCACTACCACCCGCGGAGATGAGATCGACTACGCCGAGCGGATCAGGGAACTGGCAGAGGGTCTTCCTTCGGTTCTGTTCATCCGCTCGGCCGGCGTCTTCCGCGGCCGCCTCCTGGGCGAGAACCCCGACCCGTAGCCGTCTCAGATTTCCCGGCGGTCGCGTCACGTCTTGAAGCCGGACACCGCCCAGAGAATCTGTGGGTGCTTGAATGCCGCGCATGAATCGCGGGATTGCGTTCGGGGTCGGCGCCTACTTGTTGTGGGGGCTTCTCCCGATCTACTGGAAGGCAATCGAATCGGTTGACTCCCTCGAGATTCTGGCCCATCGGATCGTCTGGTCGACCCTTCTACTGGGGGCCATTGTCGGCCTGCGACGTTCGTGGCCAGAGATCCGCGGCCTTCAGCGAGGGTCTCTGGTACGGCTACTCGTCGCCGGTTCGCTCTTGACCCTCAACTGGGCCACCTACATATGGGCCGTCAACAACGGCCATATCGTCGAGTCGAGCCTCGGCTACTTCATCAACCCTCTATTCAACGTCGCTCTCGGCGTGATCGTCCTACGCGAGCGCCTCGATCCCATTCAGTGGGCAGCAATCGGAATCGCCGCAGGCGGAGTTGCCTATATGACGGTGACCGTCGGTGCCATTCCCTGGATCGCCCTGGTACTCGCAACGAGCTTCGCCTTCTACGCCCTACTCAAGAAACAGATGGTTGCGATCGGTCCATTCGAGAGCCTGACCGTCGAGATCGCTTTCGTCCTCGTTCCAGCCGTCGGGTTCCTGGTTATTCTCGCCGGTCGAGGTGACGGATCGTTCGTTGCCGCCGGACCGCGCGTCAGCGTCCTGCTGATCATGACAGGCCTGGCGACAGCTCTCCCCCTGCTCCTCTTTGGAGCTGCAGCAACCAGAGTTCCACTCTCGACTATCGGTCTCCTTCAATACATCGCACCGACGATGCAGTTCCTAATTGGTGTGCTCGTCTACGACGAGCTCGTCGGTCGCGATCGACTGGTCGGATTCACGCTTGTCTGGCTGGCACTTGTGATCTACACGATCAACGGACTGGTTCGCCGCCGCCGGGACATCCCTCAGCCGCTCGCCGCCTAGGCGAACGGCACAGTGAGCTAGTGAGGCCAATCGGGCGAAACTGCCGACCGGCAGATCCGCCTATGACCAACTCCCCTAGATTGCGATCGGACTTCGGCATAGCGTCAGATTCGTGGCGGTCATGCTGTCTCTCAGCGCAATTGCGACGCTCCTGAGCAACCTGCGAAGCGACGGACGGAAAGTCATCGCTCCGGTACTTGACAACGATGCAATCGGCCTCGCCGAAGTCGACACTCTCGATGACCTGCCGTCAGGATGGACCGAGCGCCAGGACGGCGGGACCTATCAGCTCGAGCGGCTCGAGCGCCCGGAGCTGTTTGGTCATGCCACACCAGCAATGCCTTGGAAGAAGTGGCTTTACCCCGAGCGAACAATGCTGGCACGCGCGACCAGGGACGGCGGGTCGGTGGCAATCGAGGAGCCGCCCCTGGAAGCAGAACGGCTGGCTTTCTTCGGTATCCGCTCCTGCGACGTGTTCTCGCTCGACATCCTCGATCGCGTCTTTCTCGATCCAGTCGATCCCACGTACGCTTCGCGTCGGGCAGGCCTCTTCGTGGTAGCGGCGACTTGCGCACGACCGGGAGGTACTTGCTTCTGCGCGTCAATGAATACCGGACCGAAACCGACGGTCGGATTCGATATCGCCCTGACCGAGATCTGCACAGAAGATCACCACGAGTTCTTCGCCGAAGCCGGCACTCAACAAGGTCAGGAGCAGTTGGACAGCCTCAACGGTGCCGAAGCCAGCAACAGGGACCTGGCAGCGATTGAGCTCATCGTCAGCGAAGCCACCAACACCATGGGCAGAGTCCTCGACCCCAGTCATCCGAGGGCGGCCGCCGGCCGGTACGAACACCCGCACTGGGACATCGTCGCCGAGAGGTGTCTCTCGTGTGCCAACTGCACCATGGTCTGCCCGACCTGCTTCTGCAGCACGACTGAGGACACCACCAACCTGAGCGGCTCAGTAACCGAGCGCTGGCGCACCTGGGACTCGTGCTTCACCCTTGGGTTCTCATTTCTGGCCGGCGCACCGTTGCGAAACTCTGCCAAGTCACGTTATCGCCAGTGGCTTTTACACAAACTCGTCACCTGGCACGATCAATTCGGCATCTCAGGCTGCGTCGGCTGTGGCCGCTGCATCACCTGGTGCCCGGTCGGCATCGACCTCACTTCCGAGATCGCGGCCGTAGCCCAGGACTCAGGAGGTCCCTCATGAAGACGATCCGCGATCTTCTCGGTGAACACCAACTCTTCCGGAGCTTCCACCCCGATCTACTCGAGCTGATGGCCGGGTGCGGTCACAACGTCCACTTCGAGGCGGGCAAGCAGATATTCAGTGAGGGAGATCCCGCAGACGTGTTCTATGTCTTGCGGAGTGGCAAGGTCTCAATTGGAATAGCGGTTCCTCATCGAGGCACCGTCCTGGTCGAAACTCTCGGACCCGACGAGGTGTTGGGAGTCTCCTGGCCATTCCCGCCGTACCGGTGGGAGTTCGATTCGAGGGCGATGGAACCCACCTCAGCCATCGCGATGGACGCGGAGTGTTTGCGTTTGAAGTGCGAGGAGGATCCGGCGCTGGGATATCAGGTCTTCAAGAGCTTCGCCCTGCTCATGCGCAATCGCCTCAAAACGACACGGCTACAACTCCTGGACCTCTATGGGAACCATGCTGGTTGACGAGGCGCCCCAGGCCGTCGAGGGGCCAATGGTCCCGCTTCCCTACCGCGTCCTGACGCGCCATCAGGAGTTGACCGACACAGTCACGATTCGCATCGCCCCCGTCGCAAAACGCCTGCCAGATCCTCTTCCGGGCCAATATGAGATGCTCTGGGCATTCGGTATCGGCGAAGTCCCAATCTCGGCCAGCGGCCTCGACGACGATGGTGTCCTAGAACACACGATCCGATCGGTCGGGGCCGTCACCAAGAGCCTGTGCAGCTCAAAGGTCGGGGATATCATCGGCGTGCGAGGCCCATTTGGGATCGGCTGGAACATCGACCGGGCGATGGGGCATGATCTTTTGATCGTCGCCGGTGGCCTCGGTCTCGCACCGCTACGACTCGCAATGCTCGAAGCCCTGGACAATCGTCATCGATATGGACGACTGGCTCTACTAGTGGGAGCACGCGATCCTGAGTCACTCCTGTTCGTCGAAGAACTAGAGCAATGGCGAGGTCGCTTTGATATCGACGTCGAAGTCACCGTCGATGCCGCACCTCCATCCTGGCGGGGCAATGTTGGAGTCGTAACGAAACTCATGGCGCACACCCCGGTCGACTTCCCCAAGACCACCGCCATCGTCTGCGGTCCCGAGGTGATGATGCGGTTCGCCGCCATGACCCTTGCGGAGCACGGAGTGCCTCCGGGTCAGATCTATCTATCGATGGAACGGAACATGCGGTGCGCAATCGGCCACTGCGGCCATTGCCAGTTCGGACCGGAGTTCATATGCAAGGACGGTCCGGTCTTCCCATGGACCCGTATGGAGAAGATGATGCTGGCGAAGGAACAATGAGCCCGATATCCGCGACCCGCCCAAGGCTGGCGATCTGGAAGTTCGCCAGCTGCGATGGATGCCAGCTCACGCTGCTCGATTGTGAAGATGAACTACTCGACGTGGCCGAGAACGTCGAGATCGCCTACTTCCTCGAGGCATCGAGTGCCCCCGCCTCGGGTCCCTTCGACATTTCACTAGTTGAGGGTTCGATCACTACAGCACACGATGTGGAGCGCATCCACCAGGTCCGGGCCGACTCGAGAGCGTTGGTCACCATAGGAGCCTGCGCAACCGCTGGGGGTATCCAAGCGTTGCGCAACTTCACCGACGTCGAGGAGTTGCTATCCATCGTCTACGCAACTCCTTCGCTCATCTCCACGCTGGATACGTCAACAGCGATTTCGGATCATGTGCCGGTTGATTTCGAACTGCGCGGATGCCCTATCGATAAAGGGCAATTACTGGAACTGATCAGCGCAACGCTGGCCGGTCGCCGACCCAATGTCCCTACTCACAGCGTATGCATCGAGTGCAAGAAACGTGGCAACACCTGCGTCCTCGTCGCGCACGGGACACCTTGCCTCGGTCCGGTCACCCATACCGGTTGCGGAGCACTCTGTCCTACCTTCAACAGAGGCTGCTACGGGTGTTTTGGACCCATGGAATCCGCCAACCCCGAATCGCTCATCGGTGCCTTGTCCAGCGTTGGAATGCACGACGACGATATCGACCGCATCTTTCGTACCTTCAACGCCTGGTCGGAGGAGTTCCGACTCGCAGGTAGTCGAGAGGAATCCGAATGACGCACAAAGCGAAGCCAACCCGCAACCTCACCACAGAAGCTTTGGCTCGCGTCGAGGGCGAAGGCGCCATGCGGGTGGAGATCCGCGACGGACGGGTCGACGGTGTCGAGCTGAACATCTACGAGCCACCACGATTCTTCGAAGGGTTCTTGCGCGGCCGCCGTTTCACCGAACCGCCCGACATCACTGCCCGAATTTGTGGTATCTGCCCCGTCGCCTATCAGATGAGCGCATGCCGGGCGATCGAAGGTGCTCTCGGGATCGATGTAGATGGACAACTGCGGGAACTCCGCCGACTGCTGTATGCCGGCGAGTGGATTCAAAGCCACATCCTGCACATCCACTTCCTCCACCTACCCGACTTCTTTGGCCTCGACAACGCGGTGGAACTCGCCGGTATCAATCGGCCGGCAGTGGAGCGGGCCCTGACGCTCAAGAAGATCGGCAACGATCTACTCGAACTCATCGGGGGAAGAGCAATCCATCCGATCAACATAAGGGTGGGAGGCTTCTACAAGGTTCCTACTCGGCGAGATCTCTCGGCTTTCCGCCCCAAGCTGGAGTCGGCCAGGCAGATGGCGACGGAAGTGGTCGACCTGGTCGGGGCCCTCGACGTCCCCGACCTCGAGGTGGAGCACGAGATGGTGGCGCTACGGCACCCGTCCGAATATGCCATCCTCGACGGACGAATCGTGTCTGATCGCGATCTAGACATCGCCGAGCAAGAGTATCCGGATCACTTCGAGGAAGTCCACGTCGAGCACTCGACTGCCCTGCATTCACGAATCCGCGGGCGCGGCAAGTACTTGGTCGGTCCGCTCGCTCGCTACACCCTCAACTCGGATCGGCTGACACCCACGGCCATGGCGGCGGCTCGTTCCGTTGGCCTGCTACCGGAGTGCCGTAACCCGTTCCGCAGCATCGTGGTACGGGCGGTCGAAACCCTCGACGTCATCGAAGTGGCGCTTGGCATCATTGATCAATACGACGAGCCCGATCGACCATTCGTCGAGGCTACCCCCGGCCACGGCACGGGCCATGGTGCCACCGAGGCGCCGCGTGGCCTCCTCTACCACCGCTACACGCTGGACACCGAAGGGGTGATCGCCGATGCGGTCATCATCCCGCCCACCTCCCAGAACCAGGCGGCGATAGAAGACGACCTGGCCCAATACGTGCAGGCGAATATCGACCAGGACGATGAAGAATTGCGCCGCGGCGCGGAGGTCACGATCCGCAATCACGACCCTTGTATAAGTTGCGCTACTCACTTCCTCGACCTCACGGTTATCCGCGCATGAGCGACGTCGTTGTTGTTGGGATCGGAAACCCGTACCGCCGGGACGACGGGGTAGGGCACGTCGCAGCCGATCTGGTTGGTCGTCGATCCGCCGTCGATGTTCGGCTGACGGATGGTGAACCCACGCGACTCGTCGACGCCTGGGAGAACCGTCGCGCAGCGATCGTTCTGGATGCGATCCGCCGCGGAGCACGTCCTGGCACTATCCATCGCCTGCAAGTGGGCCGCTCCCCGCTACCTGCGGCCTTCACCCATCCCAGCACACACGGTGCCGGTCTCGAGTCGGCAGTCGCATTGGGTCGTGCCCTCGACAGGAATCCTCAGACACTGATCATCTACGGTGTCGAACCAGCCGAACTGGCTGAAGGACAGGGATTGTCGGTCGCCGTCGAGGGGTCGCTGCCACTTCTCGTCGAACGAGTTCTAGAAGAGGTGCGCGCAGTATGTGCCTGAGCCAACTAGTCCGCATAGAGAAGGTTGACGCCACCAACGCCAGGGCAGTAGGCAAAGCGGGAGGGCGATCCGTGGATGTATCTCTCGCGGTACTGGCACTCGAGGGCGATTTGCCAGTCGCGGGTGATTGGGTTCAGGTGTCCACCGGGCTGGCGATACGCATCCTGAGCGACGACGAGGCGGCGCAGATCCTGGCAGCCCGCATGGAACCGGGTGGTACACCTTGAACCTCCCGGCAGAGAAACGATGAGTGCCTCCGGGGCGACCATGTTCGCCCGGTTCGCATTCCCTCCCAATCTGGAAGGCTATTGCGGATCCCCTCGAGCAGAAGAGCTCTTCGCCTACGGTGCCGGACAACAGGCCCCTGATCCGGGACTGGAAACGCTGGCTCGGTCCTTTGAAGGTGCCTGGCCCTATCTGGAACTTCTCAACACAGTGGCCGACCAGAATGATCCACTCAGCCACGACGTGGTGGAGGCATACTGGCTCGGAAACGCCCTCCTGGCCGGCGTGGGACCCGGGTCCTGGGGGAATCA
>JBLYYS010000038.1:0-4928 GCA_048550235.1 Acidimicrobiia bacterium
AGAGTGAGCTCTCCGGGCGCCATTCCAACTTCAGCGGCCAGAGAGTCAGCCACCTTGCGTCTTTGAGACTCTGCCCCGCGCAAGCGCGCGACGACGTCCTCGACCTCGGCCAGCGCCTGGGGGACGAATCGCGTCTCCTCTGCGATGAGGATGAGGTTGGCCTCGACAAGGCGAAAGAGCAGGGCTTCGAGCACGTTGCGCTCGAGCCACAGGACGTCGGCCATGGCCGACAGCTTCTTGCTCGATGGAGTCTGCACCTGACTCCAGTCGACCGGAACCCCGATTCGATAAGCGGACAGGGGCCAATCCGCATCACTATCCTCACCAATGCTGATGGAGATTCACCCTTCACGCGACGCCGCCGAACTCGAGCAGCTCCTGACCGAGCGCGACGAGGAAATCAGGCAGCTCCGGCTGGCTCTAGACGTGTTGTCTCCCATCGATCCGACCACCGGCATGCTCAATCGGAATGGGGTCATCGACGCAATCCAGGATGCTCTCAACTGGCTGATCAGAAGGAACGACGCCTTTGCCATCATGACCATCGAGATCCCGGGATTGGCCGGCCTCGTGACTACCTCGCCCGAAGAGCACCGGTCGATGCATCAACACCTCGAGGCCGTCCTAGCGGCAACACTGCGCAGAGTCGACAAGGTCGGTCATCTCGACCAAGCGACCTACGCCTCGGTACTGCGAGAGTTCAAGACCGAGGGAAGCACCGTCCTGATCGATCGGCTGAACACAATCCTGGGAGCCGAACTGACCCGAGCTGGAGTTGGTGATGCGGATCCGCTCTTCACGCTGGCGGTCGTGAAACCGGGCCCATTCCATCAAGCCGGATTGCTTCTCGAGCAAGTCGAATCGATGAAGGGTCGGGCAGGTGTTGGGCGACCGCTCATCGTTGAGATCTAGCGCCAGCACTACAGTGGCCTTCGTACCCTGATGGAGGTTGCCGCTTGATTCTCGTACATCGTCTCAAGGGCGAAGCGATGTTCCTCAATGCCGACCTGATGGAATCGATCCAGGCAACCCCGGATACGGTCATCACCATGGTCGACGGCCGGAAGCTGGTGGTGGCTGAGAGTGCCGAAGAGATCGTGGACCGGATCCGGGATTTCCGTGCGTCGATCTTGGCCGCAGCTGATGAGTTCCGTTCGACCGATCGATCAGGTTCTCTGATCGTCTTCCCCGGCCGCAAGACCGACGATGAAGAGGACGAGTCCTAGAGCGGACTCAGCCACCCACATCGGAATGCTCGGCTCTGGGGATCCGGCTTCGACGATTCCTCGGGGACCGGATCCACCCGTCCACCGATGGGAGCCTCGACGGCCACCGCCAGCACGACGGTCGGCTGCGAGGTGCCTGCAACCGCGTCACCGGCCGGTGGCGGCGACGGTTGAGTCACTACCACCGTTATGACCTCGGTCTCCGCCAATGGAGCAGGTTCGACAACTGCCTCGACCTCTTCGACTGGCGCAGGAGCGGCCGTGGCAGCTACGGGCATCGACTGGCCATTCAACCAACGGCGGACTACGTCGACGGCTTCCGCCGACACCGGGATCCTGCCGTCCGTGGAACCCTGCACGATCTTGACCGCTGCTTCGGCAAAATGCTCGGCCGGTATGCCACTCCACCCTGCACCGGCATCGAACCAGCCTCGGTCGGAAGGAATGCCCTGAGCCGCAAAGAATGCCTCAGTGAAATCTGAGTCGCGATAGGCACGACATGTGAGCATCAGATGGTGGCCGAGTTCGTGATAGATGGTGGCGGCCATTGAGGACACCTCACGATCCGGGTTGACGGCTACCACTGCCTCGGCCGTTCGATACTCGCCCTTTCGACCGGAGAGCACCTCGAAGATGACGGAGGCAGAGCCAATACAACCCGCTCTGGCTGAGAACGTGGACTCGAAGGTCCTGATCGCCGATTCAACAGTGGCGACTGCGTCGGGGCTTCCGTTGGCGGGATCGAGTGAAATCGATCCTGCACCGACCGGGAAGACCGTCACGAACGCGATGACAGCCCCGAGTATGAGTGCGGATCCCTTCCGCATCGAGAGACACCTCCTTGTGCTCATAAGGCGCCAGTCGGTTGCAGTGCGAACTAGTTAACGCAGGAGGTAGTTTCCGGGGTAACCATTTAAGTGACTAGAGGGACGAGACACGTTGTGTCTAGTCCGGCCGTTGGTCATTAGCCATTAGCCCTTGGGCGAGTGGCGAATCAGCCCTGGCTCTCTGGGCGGAGGTGGGGGAAAAGCAGGACCTCGCGGATTGTCGTCTGGCCTGTGAGAAGCATCACGAGTCGATCGACTCCAATCCCGATGCCGCCCGTCGGAGGCATGCCGTACTCCAGCGCGCGGATGAAATCCTCATCAATGGGATGGGCCTCATCATCGCCGGCAGCCTTGGCCCTTGCCTGCTGCTCAAACCTCTCCCGCTGGTCAATCGGGTCTATCAACTCGGAGAATGCGTTGCACAGTTCCATCCCACCGGCAAACAACTCGAATCTCTCCGTCAGGTTCTGATCGGAACGGTGGATCCTGGCCAGCGGCGATGTCTCTTTCGGGTGGTCGATAACGAATATGGGGTCCCAGAGATTGGGTTCGACGAGGCGTTCATACAATTCGGCCAGCACCTTCCCCTGTCCCCAGGACTGCTCGAAGGCGATCCCTTTGTTTGCGGCCAGGTCACGAAGACGCTCAATCGGCCAGTCGAACCCGATCGGCTCACCAATCGCTTCAGTCAACAACTCCAGCATGGTGGCACGGCGGTACGGCGGAGTGAGATCGAGAGGCCTCCCCCCGTAAGCGACTTCGGTTGAGCCAATCGCCGACAGAGCGACCGCAGAGACGACCTCTTCCATCAACGTCATGAGGTCCTCGTAATCGGCGAATGCCTCGTAAGACTCCAGGGTGGTGAATTCGGGGTTGTGCGTAGTGTCGACACCTTCGTTGCGAAATATCCGACCGAGTTCAAAGACCCTCTCAAAGCCGCCGACCACCAGCCGCTTGAGGTGTAACTCGGTGGCGATGCGTAGGTACATGTCAACGTCTAGTGCGTTGTGGTGCGTCACAAATGGGCGAGCGAGTGCGCCACCAGCCTGGTTCTGGAGCACCGGAGTTTCGACCTCGATGTATCCGCGGTCGGTGAACTGTTTGCGGAGTTCCGCGATGATCCGCGCCCGAGTGAGCGCGATCTTCCGTGCCTCCTCATTTCCAATCAAGTCCAGGTAGCGTTGGCGGTAGCGGCGTTCAACGTCCTTCAGACCGTGCCACTTCTCCGGCAGCGGCCGCAACGACTTGGACAGGAGACTCCATGACGTCACCCGGACGCTCAACTCGCCTTTCTTGGTGGCGATGACTTCGCCTTCCGCTCCCACCCAATCGCCGGCATCAACCGACCCGAATCGGGCGAATTCGTCGTCGCCGAGCGTGTTCTTGGCGACGAAAAGCTGGATACGGCCGCTGACATCGAGCAAAACCGGGAACATCAGCTTTCCGAAACTGCGGACGTTGATGACACGCCCGGCCACCGCCACGATCCGCCCCGTCTCGGTACCAGGTTCGAGATTCCCAAACTCCTCGTGGAGCTCGGCGGCAAGTGCAGTACGTTCGAAGCGGTAGGCATAAGGTTCACCCCCGCCCGCCCGGATCTCCTCGAGTTTCTCGAGGCGCCTGGCCGTAATCGGGTGTGCGGCCAGCCCGGCATCATCAGGAACGTCAAATGAATCGAGGTTGGTTGTGTCGTCGGTCATCCGGCGGGATGGTACCCCGTACCCCGGGTCCGGTCGGCGCTAATCCGGCTGGTCGTCACCGTAGAGGATGCTGGGTCGGGAGAGCCGGGTACCTCGCTCGGCGATAGCACCAAACGATGTCACTCGAAAAGACACATTGTCGATCAGGCGAGTTGCGCCCACATGCGCGGCAACGGCGAGGAACCCATCGGAGTCGAGAGAACCCATCGGGCGCGCGGTGGCGGCACCGGCCAGGGTCACGTAGTCCACCTCGAGACCTGAGATTCCGGCCTCCACTATCGCTTCGATCTCGTCGGCGGCGATCAATCCATCTTCCACCTCGTCGGCAGCCTGCATCAACGCCCCCGAGATAGCCAGAGCCATGCTCCTCTCCTCCGCGGTGAGGAAGACATTCCGACTGCTGAGCGCGAGGCCGTCGAGCTCACGTACTATCGGGACGGGGATCACCTCAATCGGAATCGACAAATCGTCGGCCATTCGGGTCACCGTGATCAGCTGCTGGGCGTCCTTCCTTCCGAAATACGCCTTGTCCGCCTGGGAGCCCACGAACAGCTTGGCGACAACGGTTGCAACTCCGTCAAAATGGCCGGGACGGTGGACTCCCTCCATTTGCTCGGTCACACCTGCGACCGTGACCCGTGTCAGCGGCTCCTCTGGATACATCTCTTCAACGTCCGGAGCGAAGAGCACATCCACACCCCTCGACTCCGCCAGACGAGCATCCCGCTGGACGTCGCGCGGATACCGGCTCAGGTCACGCGACTCGTCGAACTGAAGAGGGTTGACGAACAGACTCATCACGACCGTGTCGCACTCAACCCTGGCCGCGTCGATCAGCGACAGATGACCCTCGTGCAGAAACCCCATGGTTGGCACCAGACCGACGGTGCCGGAGCTCAAGTACCGCACCTCCTGGAACGATCCGACAACCTTCATTCGAGTACCTCGCCCATCGACCCGGTGGCTCCAGCCAGTCTGGCCGTCACTCTGCCGAGAGCCTTGAACGACTCAGCAAGATCGGGGTCAACGGATTCAACGGCTTCGACCTGGGCAGCAACGGTTCCCACATCACCGCGAGCGATCGGGCCCGTCAGTGCAGCGGTCGGCCCCAGCTCGAAAGCGTTAGCGATGATCTCGGTGACCAAAGGCCTTGCGGCGGAGAACGGCACGCCCGC
>JBLYYS010000039.1:0-10250 GCA_048550235.1 Acidimicrobiia bacterium
CAATGGATCGTGGACAGAACGACCACTAGGGGAGCTGTCGGAATGAAGGTGCTGGCCATTGAGACTGCCACCCCCGCCTCTTCGGTTGCCCTCGGCGAAGATCGGGCCGTCGTGGCATCTGCGCAAAGGGTCGATCGGCGTGGGCATGGTGCGTTCATCGTTTCGGCCATCGATTTCTGTTTCGACCAGGCCGGCTGGAATCCGGGTGACCTCGACGCCATAGCGGTCGATGTTGGCCCCGGCCTCTACACCGGGATCCGGGTGGGGCTATCGACCGCCCAAGGACTGGCGGCTGCCCTGGGCATACCCTTGGTTCCCGTCACCTCCCTCAACGCCGTAGCACTGCGAGCCGCCACCGGTCACCGCCACATCTACGCCGTCGTCGATGTGAGGCGCGGAGAGTACGCGGTTGCGTCATATCGGCCGGTTCCGGGTGGTGTGGTGCGTGATGATCCACCGGAGATCATGTCGGCCGACCACCTACGTGCCATGCTCGAATCTGACCCGAGCGAGTCGCTGGTTGTGGGTGATGTGGCGAGTCTGCCCGAGTCGACGTTCCGCGGCCTTCATCGAGTGAAGACCGGTCGGCCCCGATTTCCCGAAGCGGCCGCCCTTCTGGATCTAGCGGCCGGTCGGCTCGAGAAGGACGAATTCCCTTCGCCGGACGACGTTCGTCCGCTCTACTTGCGCGAACCAGACGTCAACATTTCGTGGAAGCAGTTCCGTAGGGAGGGCCCGTGGGACGATACGGTCCCGGCGTGATCGAGATCCGACCGATGACGGTCGAGGACGTGCCTGCAGTGCTGGCGCTCGAAGAGCGCGTGTATCCCGAGCCTTGGTCCGAGGGCGTCTTCCAGGATGAACTCGCACAGCCGAATCGCGTATACCTGACTGCGGTCGATGGCGATGAGGTCATTGGATACGCAGGGTTGATGATCGTGTTCGAAGACGCGCACATCACGACCATTTCGGTCGCCCCGGAAGCACGGGGGACCAGGATCGGGCAGAAGATGATGATACGACTGGTCGACATGGCCGTTGCCTCCGAAGCAGAACACCTGACGCTGGAGGTCCGGATGTCGAACGAGGCAGCCCAGGCCCTCTACCGGAAGTTCGGCTTCGCTCCTGTCGGTTTGAGAAAGGATTATTACCTCAATGAGGATGCTCTGATCATGTGGGCCAGCGGCATCAACGAGCCGGACTACCAGGAGCGCCTAAAGCGGATCCGGGAGGAATTGTGATCATCGAACCGACCGTTCTGGCATTCGAGACGAGCTGCGATGAGACCGCAGTCGCCGTCGTGCGTGGGTCCGAGATCCTATCGAACGTTCTCTCCTCACAGGTTGAGCTGCACGCCCGATTCGGGGGAGTTGTGCCGGAGATTGCCGCACGGGCACATGTGGAGTCGATCCGTTCTTTGACCCACAGGGCGTTGGTCGAGGCTCGGATTCATCCAGATGACCTCGACGGAATCGCGGCAACGCAGGGGCCCGGGCTCGTAGGCGCTCTGCTGGTCGGATTCTCATTCGCCAAGGCAACCGCCTGGGCGCGCCAGTTGCCGTTTGTCGGCATCGATCATATGGAAGGTCATCTGATGGCCCCCCGCCTGGAGTTTGACGGGTTCGAACCACCCGCAGTAGTGCTACTGGCCTCGGGCGGGCACAGCCAGGTCGTGCACGTGAAGGGGTGGGGAGAGTACGAAGTTCTCGGACAGACTATCGACGATGCGGCCGGAGAGGCGTTCGACAAACTCGCCCGGTTCATGGGGCTCGGATATCCCGGCGGCCCGGCGATCGACAATATCTCCGAGGACGGCGATCCCGCCGCGGTTGATCTTCCGCGACCACTTCGGGATCGACGGTACGACGTCTCGTTCTCGGGCCTCAAGACTGCAGCCGTCACGTTCATCCAGAAGGCAAAGGCGAGCGGGTCGCTTCCACCGATTGAGGATGTAGCTGCCTCTATCCAGGAGGCGATCGTCGACGTGCTAGTGCAGAAGACTTTCAACGCAGTCGAGGACACAGGCGTACAGGTTGTTGGTGCCGGGGGCGGCGTTCTCGCCAATCGGAGGCTCAGGCAGCGACTGAATGAGGAAGCCGATCGGCGCGGTGTCACACTCTATCTGCCGGGCAAGATCCTGTGTACCGATAACGCGGCCATGATCGGCGTGGCCGGAGCACACTGGCTTTCACTGGGGACGTACTCGGCCTGGGATAGCCAGGTGGACACCAACCTCCGCCTCGGCGTTTGACGGACGAGTGGACGGTGGGGGGAGTGACTCGTGTTTGATCTGAACGCATATCTCCTTGGGTTGGCGGCCCTGGTGCTGGTCACGTTGTTCGTCTGGGTCATGAGCCTCGTGCGCCGGGACGCCGGCATCATTGATCTGTACTGGAGCTTGACCTTCATCGTGGCTGCACTGGTGTATGCAGCTACCACGGACGCTCCGACCGGTGTCCGAACGACACTCACTTTGATACTCGTGACGATTTGGGGTCTGCGCCTCTCGGGGTACCTCACGTTGCGGAACTGGGGGGAGCCGGAGGACTACCGGTACAAGCGCATGCGCGAACGGGGCGGTCCGAACTGGCCCTACAAGAACCTCATCACCGTCTTCTGGGGACAGGGAGTTCTTGCGTGGATCGTGTCGGCACCGCTGTTGGCGGCCATGGATGGTCGCAAAGATCTGGGTTGGTTGGGATTCCTCGGGATCACCGCCTGGGCTATCGGGATCTTCTTCGAGGCGGTCGGTGATTGGCAGCTGTCCTACTTCAAGAAGGATCCGGCCAACAAGGGGAAAGTGCTCGATTCCGGGCTGTGGCATTTGACCCGGCACCCCAACTACTTCGGCGACTTCATGGTTTGGTGGGGGGTCTTTCTAATCGCTGCCGACGCCGGAGGTTGGTGGAGTGCCTACGGACCGATTGTGATGTCGGTATTGCTCATGAGGGTGTCAGGGGTGACTCCTCTGGAGCGGAAGCTCACCAAGACGAGGTCGGGTTATGAGCATTACGTGCGCACGACGAACGCCTTCTTCCCCGGGCCGAAGAAACGGACCTAAGCCCGCTTCGTCCTCGGTGACGGGCTAACCCCGAGTCGTAATGCTCCTCTAGCAGAGGACTAGCACTCGCTCTAGGAGAGTGCTAAAGTTCCTGGCACTCTCACTCAGAGAGTGCTAATCCCGCAATCTTATAGGAGGATTCGGCATGAAGCTTCAGCCTCTCGGTGACCGCGTGGTCGTCAAGGCTCAGGAGGAAGACGAGGCGCGGACTCCTTCCGGCCTAGTAATTCCAGACACGGCCAAGGAAAAGCCGCAGTTCGGCGAGGTCCTAGCTGTTGGTCCGGGCGCGTTGAACGAAGACGGCGAACGGATGCCCATGGATGTAAATGTCGGCGATGTTGTCGTCTACTCGAAGTTTGGTGGCACGGAGGTCAAGGTCGAGGGACAGGAATACCTGATCCTGTCGTCGCGTGATCTGCTCGCCATCGTCGGCTGATAACGGAGGATTCTGAATGGCTGCGAAAGAACTACGGTTCGATGAGGAGGCCCGCAGAGGCCTCGAGGCGGGCGTCAACAAGCTCGCCGATGTTGTAAAGGTGACGCTTGGGCCCAAGGGCCGCAACGTCGTATTGGAGAAGAAGTGGGGCGCACCCACCATTACCAACGACGGTGTCACGATCGCCAAAGAAGTGGAGTTGGACGACGCCTGGGAGAATATGGGCGCCCAACTCGCAAAGGAAGTCGCCACCAAGACGAATGATGTCGCTGGTGACGGCACCACGACGGCAACCGTGCTGGCGCAGGCGATGGTCCGCGAGGGCCTTCGCAACGTCGCCGCCGGCGCCAATCCGATGGATCTGAAGAGGGGAATCGAGCAGGCTGTCGACAAGGTTGTCGAGTTCATCGGTGAGTTCTCGAGGACCATCGAGACCAGCGACGAAGTTGCGGCTGTGGCAGCTATTTCGGCTGCGGATCAGACGATCGGCAAGAAGATCGCCGAGGCGATGGACAAGGTGGGCAAGGACGGCGTTATCACCGTCGAAGAGGGCCAAACCTTCGGAATCGAGTTGGAGTTCACCGAGGGTATGCAGTTCGACAAGGGCTACATCTCCCCGTACTTCATCACCGACCCCGACCGTCAGGAAGCTGTGATCGAGGATCCCTACATCCTGATTGCCAACCAGAAGATCGGTTCGGTCAACGACCTACTGCCCGTGCTTGAGAAGGTCATGCAGACCGGCAAGCCGCTCGTCGTCCTCGCTGAGGACATCGAGGGTGAAGCCCTCGCCACGCTGGTCGTCAACCGCATTCGCGGCACCTTCTCATCCGTTGCGATGAAGGCTCCCGGATTCGGTGAGCGCCGGAAGGCGATGCTCCAGGACATTGCCATCCTCACCGGTGGCACGGTCATCTCGGAAGAGGTCGGCCTGAAGCTCGAGGGTGTCACCGTTGACATGCTCGGTCGTGCCCGCCGTGTGATCGTCACCAAGGACGACAGCACGATCATCGACGGTGCCGGCTCCGAGACCGATGTCCAGGCTCGCATCAAGCAGATTGAGCGCGAGATCGAGAACACCGACTCCGACTGGGACAGTGAGAAGCTCCAGGAGCGTCTCGCCAAGCTGTCCGGTGGCGTTGTCGTCATCAAGGTCGGCGCCGCCACCGAGGTCGAGCTCAAAGAGAAGAAGCACCGCATCGAGGACGCTGTTTCGGCAACCCGCGCGGCCGTCGAAGAGGGCATCGTGCCCGGTGGTGGCGTTCCGCTGCTCCGTGCGCAGGAAGCCATCGACAAGCTTCGCGGCGGCAACGATGACGAAAAGACGGGCCGCATCATTGTGCGCCGTTCGCTCGAAGAGCCGCTTCGTCAGATCGCCGTCAACGCCGGCTACGAGGGCGGTGTGGTCGTCGAGCATGTCCGCAACAGTGAGGGCCTCATGGGCTTCAATGCCGCCAAGGGCGAGTACGAAGACCTGATGAAGGCTGGGATCATCGATCCCGCCAAGGTCACTCGTTCGACGGTGCAGAACGCAGCCTCGATCGCGGCCTTGCTGCTGACCACCGAAGCTCTGATCGCAGAGCGGAAGGAAGTGGCTCCGGCAGTTCCTGGTGGCGGGCTCGAACTCGGGGTAGGCATGGACTTCTAAGAGCCACTAGCTCTTAGCCAATAGCAGTAGGGGCCCCACTGGGGCCCCTACCCGCGTCTTGGGTGCTGCTGTTCGTAGAAGCGTTACCCGGGATCGTCGACGGGGAGGTGGGCGCCGGCGACGATGTCTGAGATCTTCTGCCGGTGTTTGTCGTATTCGTGGTCGAGCATGCTGTAGACCGTGTGATCCGTCCAGGTTCCGCGTATCTTCAACTCTTCGCGAAGGATCCCCTCGCGCACGAAACTGAGTTTTTCGGCCACGCGCTCGCTGGCGCGGTTACCGACCGCGATGCGCAGCACGATGCGGTGCATCTTCAGCTGGTCAAAACCCACTTGAACGAGTCGAGCGGTTACTTCAGTTGCCGTTCCCTGAGTGGTGTGGTCGGAGCGAACCCAGTAGCCGATTTCACCGGTGCGGAAGCCCCGCGAGACGAACCAGATAGACACATTTCCCAGATGCCGGTCCTTCTCGGCGTCGCGAGCGCGGATGCTGAAATCGTAGGCACGCGTGTCCTTCCAAGACTTCATCGACTCGCGAACGAAGTGGCTAGCTTCGATACGGCCGTAGGCGAGGTGAGCCCAGGGCAACCACTGGTGGAGTTCGTCAATAGACCCCCGGACTGCATCGACCAGGGCGTCCACGTCGCGCCGGCGGAACGGCCGGAGAACGTATCCGCCCGTATAGATCGGGTCCTGACTCAACTCCATTCCGGTAGAGCCTATCGGGTCGTACCATGGAGCGCGGTATGTGGGATCGACTTCCAGGCATTCAGAACGACGAGCCGGCTGATACCGGCACAGACCGTGCCGCCGTGCTGGTTCCGCTTTATGCCGACGAGTTGGGCGACGTCCGGGTGGTTCTGACGAAGCGCCCGATGACGATGCCCACCCATGCCGGGCATATTGCCTTTCCCGGTGGCCGGCCGGATCCCGACGACGGTGGTCCGGTGGGGACAGCACTGCGGGAAGCCGAGGAGGAGGTCGGCATCTCTCCCGATTCGGTTGAGTTGATGGGGTTTCTGCCCACGATTCACACGGTGGAGTTCACGCTGTTTGTGGTTCCCGTGGTGGGTCGCCTCCCCGGTGTGCCTGAACTGCGTCCTTCAGCACGCGAGGTCGAGAAGGTCCTGTTGCCACGCGTGGAAGACCTCGCTGATGATTCGGCCTGGCGCTTCGAGCTGTGGCAGGGCCGCAAGGTGTGGTTCTACGACCTCGAAGGCGAGATCCTCTGGGGCGCTACCGCCAAGATGGTCCGCGACCTGGTCGGCCTCTCCTAGCTTCCTGTCAATGCGGGGGGTCAGAATTCGGGCGCGCGATTGACAGGAATCCCGGCGCCTGTTTCGTGTCAATCGGGTGCGTCGGAAATGGGGTGCTCGATTGACACGAACACAGGGGCATTCCATTCACAGCGTTTGAGTGGTAATTGCTCATCATGGACCGCGTATCAATAACCCATCCCGAGGACCTCGCAGCTACTCAACACGGTTTGATCACACGCCGGCAGCTTGTGGAACTGAACGTGTCGCCGGGGGTAATCAGTCGGCGACTTCAGAGCGGGACGCTGGTGCGCGTGGACACCGGGGTGTATCGATTGCGCGGTTCTGTTGAATCGCAAGAGCAGCAACTGATGGCCGCAGTCTTGGTTGTTGGTCCGGACGCGGCGGTCTCCCACCAGTCCGCCGCCCATCTTTGGGGCCTGCTGGAGCGAGCGCCCGACAGGCCGCATGTTTCCGTGGTTCGAGGCAGGTGGAGAAACAAACCATTCCATGTCCACCGTTCGACCGATCTGGGTTCGGATCATGTTGGCGCCGCTCGCGGAATCCCGACGACCGTTCCGGCACGAACGGTCCTGGAGCTCGGAGCCACAGCCTCCCCGAGGACGCTGGCGGCAGCATTCGGAACGGCTCTTCGTGATGGCCACGCAACGCTCGAGGAAATGGAGTCGATGCTGTTGGACCTCGGGCGGCAGGGACGGGCCGGGGTCGGCGCCGCGCGACGGTTGATCGAAGAGCGGCGACGGTGGGTGAGCACGCACGAGAGTGTTCTTGAAGACGAGTTCCGAAGGATCGTCGAAGATGCGTCACTCCCTCGACCGTCGGCGCAATGTGAGATCCGAGATGATCGAGGTGCCTTCCTCGGGAGGGTGGACTTCGCATATCCAGAACGACGGCTGGTGATCGAGATCGACGGCTATCGCTATCACAGTGATCCCGCTTCGTTTGTGCGAGATCGGAATCGACAGAACCGGCTGCTGCTCGCCGGGTACAAGATCCTGAGGTACACGGCCAAGGATCTGCACGAAGAGCAGACCCGGGTGGCAGCCGAAATAGCACGCTCTCTTGCGTGACCCCGAGGTTCCGGTCAATGCAGAGCGTCAGAAACGTGGTGCTCCATTGACAGGAACCCGGCGCCCCAATTCCTGTCAATCGTGAGTAGCAATTCTATTGCCCTCGATTGACAGGAAACGTCAACCAACCTGGCTTTGCCTAGCGGGGCCGTCCCAGGCATAATGTGTCGTTCCCTTTCCCCCTAGGAGTCACCTCATGGAACTCACCCTGCGCGCCGAGACCGGTCGCCCCACGGGTAGCCGACCAGCGCGCCGGCTGCGCCGCGAAGGTCTAATTCCCGCCACTGTCTACGGCCGTGAAGCGGAGCCCGTCTCCGTGGCGGTCAATGCTCGTGAGCTCCACGCCGCGCTCCACACAGAGGCCGGCGTGAACGCACTCATCACTCTCGAGGTCGAAGGTGGAGAATCCCTCCTGACGATGGCGAAAGAAATCCAGCGTCACCCATTCCGCTCCGAGTACTCCCACGTCGATTTCCTCGCTATCTCTCTGACCGAGAAAGTCGGGGCCGACGTAGCCATTCACTTCGAGGGAGAGCCCGTCGGCGTCCGTCTCAACGAGGGAATCATTGAGACCCTCCGGAACTCGGTCGCCATCGAAGCCCTGCCGCAGGAGATTCCGTCGGCTATCACCCTCGACATCTCCGACCTCGACATCGGTGACACTCTGAAAGTCTCGGATCTTCCCGCACTCGATGGTGTCGAAGTTCTCGATGATCCGGATGCACCGGTCGTGACCGTCGTCATTCCCGCCGCCGTCATCGCCGAAGAAGAGCCCGAAGAAGGCCTCGAGGAAGGTGTCGAAGGTGAAGAGGGTGTTGAGCCTTCTGAGGAAGAGGAGAGCAGCGACGAGTAGTCGTCGCCGTTCGACTCCGCCCCTGCTGGTCGTCGGACTCCGAAATCCCGGTCGCAAATACGAAGGAACCCGACACAACGTCGGTGCTGAGATCGTCGATATCCTTTCTGATCGTTGGGGCGCGCCGTTCAAAGGCGGTCCGACTCGGGTGAATGGTGAGCTTGCGGCTCACCGCATCGACGATCGCCGCATCGTGCTGCTCAAGCCGTACGCGTATATGAACGAGTCGGGGAGGGTGGTTGTTTCGGCCCTCCGATACTTCAAGGCTGAGATCGACGACCTGCTGGTAGTTCACGATGACATCGATCTTCCGTTTGCGCGGTTGCGGCTGCACGAGGGACGCGGCGCCGGCGGTCACAACGGCATCAAGTCGGTGGTCGACTCGACGTCCTCCAAGGATTTCTGGCGTCTGAAGGTCGGGGTCGGGCGTCCGCCGGGCCGGATGGATCCCGCTGATTTCGTGCTTCGCCAGTTCTCGAAGGATGAACGCGAAGAGGTGGACTTCCTGGTTCGGGACGGCGCCGACGTAGTCGAGCGCTTCCTGTTGGATCCGGATGCGGCAGTGGAGATGGCGTCGTTGAGGCGTTCGCCGCAATGAAACGTCGCTTTCGGAGTCGCCTCCTTCTGGTTGTCATCGCGTTGTTGGGTCTGTCCAACGTCGCGGCCATCTGTTTCGGTTCGGGCGCCCACAAGGTATTCACCCACGCCGACGGATTCATCATCCTCGACTCCACCGGCGCACTGTTCGGCACGACGGACGACGGCGAGAGCTGGGAACCAACGCGCAGCCTTCCGCGCGAGCGAACCAAATACGCCGACGAGGTTTGCGTCGACTCGGGGTGTTATCGGATTCGCTCCGACCGTCTCGGGATCGAAGCAGGGTCCGGCGACAACTGGTCGACCGTCTGGGAGTATCCGGCCGGGCGGGTGAGCTATCTGGGCAGGCAGCTTCCCGGATTGTGCGGTGATGGCCACGCCGAAATGGGGCTGATCGGGATGGCGCCTACCTATGAAGGCAGCCGCTGGGAGATTGTCGTGGCTGCTGGGCCGGACGGTGTGATGGGCCTCGACAACAGTGGTGATTGGGTACGCGGCGTCTACACCGAACCGGCTTCGGATACGGCCGGCTTATCGGACGTCTACCTGGTGCCCGAGTTGCTGGCGACCGGGCTGGTCTTGCTCGGTATCGCCCTGGTGTTCGGCTATCACGATCGATCCGAGGTCGCCGGCGCAGTTCTGGCTTCTTCCCTCGGTTGGGGCGGAGTCGCTCTGATGTGGCATATCGGCCAGGGATTGGGCATAACCTCGACACTCGCACTATTCGGATTCTCGTCGGTTCCGCTCCTCGCGCTCGGGGGGTGGTGTTTGAACCGATATTGCGACCTCGGCGAGATCATGGTCGGTGGCTTCTTCGGTGGGGCGATCGCCATTTCGTTGGCGGGCATCGAGATGTCACACGGCGACTTCAGCTTCGGCATCGTCCTCTCGATCATCGGTCTGATCGTTCTGGCGTCTGCGACCGTGGCTGCACGCGATCAGATCGGAAGCTGGCCGCTTGCTCTCCTGGATTGGCTGGTGATAGTGGCTCTACTGGTGGTCGGCGGTCTATTGGCGCTGGGCGTCTATTCGGTGTGGGTATGGGGATGGATCGAATCGCGCCTCGTGGCCGACGGTCTGGTGTTTGTTGTTGCACTCGGTTCAGTCTGGTCGGCGCGCAAGATCTGGTTGCGGCGCGGCGATCTGGCCTCCCAGGAGACGTTGGAGAGCTCACGGAACGGATAGCCTGGGGGCATGGCTGATTACGTAGGCGCGCTCGATTCAGGAACCACCAGTACCCGTTTCATGATCTTCGATCGGCAGGGTCGGGTGGTCGCGGTCGATCAGAAGGAACACAGTCAGATCTTCC
>JBLYYS010000040.1:0-4060 GCA_048550235.1 Acidimicrobiia bacterium
ACGGGTGAAGAGCGGCTCCGGCATCGCCGCTCAGTGTATGCCCCGATCCCTGCCCCAGAATCCTCGGGAGAAGGCTCAATCGTTGAAGGTTTCGAGGACCCGGCCCATGTGCGTTCGAAGGCGGCCGAGTGCATCCCGACCCGCCGCCGTCAGTCGGTAGACGGTGAGCGGCAGTTTTTAGGGGAGTCAGCCTCGGTTGCGGAGGTCGGTTCCGTCGCGGAGGCGCTTCTCGTGGGTTGCCATTGTCTTGGTGATGTGCATCCCGGCCTTTTCGTATAGGCGGGTGGCGCCGGTGAGACTGTCGGCGTCGACCCCCAGAGTCACGGTGGGCATGTCGTTGTCCCAGAACACCCGGAACGAGTGGAGGAGGATGGCGAGCCCCAACCCACGGTGCCGCCAGGGTTTGCGCACACCCAGCGCTCCCACGAGGCCCTTGTGGGGGTCGTTTTCGGCTCGGGGAGAACAGAATGAGATTGCCGCCACCTCGTCACCGTCCCAGAGCACGTGGTAGTACCGCGGGTCGAAGTTGGGGTTGGTGTCGAGATGGTGTTCGGCTCGCTTGAACGACTCATCGGGGTCAGCGTCCGCAAAGCCCCAATGGTCCTTGAAAGAGTCGTGTAACGCATCGTTGGCCGCCCGGTGATGTAGTTCCCTGACGAACGGTCGGATCTCCATTCCGTCGGGCCAGATCTGCTCCGCCGGCGCTCCGGTGAGCTCAATCTCCATGTCGCGGAAATAGCGGGTGCGCTCGAAACCCCGGTCCTCGAACAACGAAACGGCGCGGACGTTATCGGTATAGACCCAGACCTGGGCATCCACCGCCGCCCCTTCGGGAGCCCGATCCACCAGTTGGCGCGCTCGCTCCTCGCCCCAAGCCAGGAGTGCCGAGCCGATGCCGAGCCCCCGGAAATCGGGGTGCACCCGCCCCCAGACGATCGCCCGCACATGGGGCGGCGTCGTGAAGGACTCCTGATAGGCAGCCAGTCGCCCGCTCTCGTCGAACACCAGCACAGTGTCGGTCGACAGGTCGAAGCCGGGTTCCGTCCACTCGCTTCTCGTCTCGGCAACGTCGTGGTAGCCGAGCGATCCGGGGGCGAGGAACTCCCGGTCGGAGATGTTGAAGAGATCGACCGCGGCCTCCACGTCGTCAAGCGTTGCAGGACGCGAAGAGAACCCGGCAGGCAGATGGAGAGGCGGCATGTCGAGAAGAGTACCGAACAACCGGCGAGTCGGGGGCGGATATTCGCCCGCAGGTGCCTCACCATCCAGTGTGATAGCCGATAGCGAAGAGGATCGCCACAATGAGGCCGACAGCCATCTGGGTCCATCCGATTGTCTTGGCCGGTACAGGCGGCCGGTTCATGGAAATCGCGGCCCATGATGCAACCAGAACGGCCGCGGGTACCGAGAGCCACGGTGCCCACCCGGCGATAGCCGCCGCCAGGACGACCCCGATCGCTCCAATACCCGTGACGGTCGTCGACGCGGTCTTGAACTCCTGATCCTTGGCTCGCCTGATCTGCACCCGGACCAGAAGAATTGACGGGACTATTCGTCCGGCCAGAACGATCCAGGCGCCTAGCGCCCAGTCCCAGTCCACACCGTCGGCCAGCATCATCATGGGAGCAGTCGCCCCGAGGGCGATCGGACCAAGCAGTTCCGGGAGGAGTTCCCGGCCGCGATTGTCGAGGTCGTATCTCAGTTGAATCAATACGAGGGGGGCGGCGATCAACAGCGGCCACCAGAATGGTGCTGCAGCGGCAACGGTTGCCAGGAAGAGACCCGCAACCGCGATCAGTCCGAGCACGGCGATGGAGCCAACGGCGATCCCCGTCCGCTCTAGGCGTCGGTGATGACGCCAATCGGCAAAGGCCATCCTCAGCGGTCGTCTGGTCAGGAAGGTGGCAATTGCTGCAACCGCCAAGCCGAGCCCAGGCCATCCTGGAGCGACCAGGACTCCAAGGAGCACCGGTTCCAGTGTGAATCCCCAACCGCCGTGCTCGGTGGGTACAACAACGGATCGGACCGACGACTTGGTGATCTGGTGGCCTTTCGTACTTCGGACGGCAAGAGTGTGACTCGGGACCCTAGAGGATGCGAGTTCGGCGCGACCACAATCAATGGGTAAGTTTCTAGATCGTCTTCAACGAGGGGTCACAATGAGCAAATGGGTATATGCATTCGACGAGGTGGAACAGGCTGAGGCCTACGCAGGCAATTGGGAAGGGGTGCGGTCGCTTCTCGGCGGCAAGGGCGCCAACCTCGCGGAAATGACGCGCATCGACGTCCCTGTCCCACCTGGATTCACCATCACCACCGAGGCCTGCAACGCCTATCTAGCGGCCGGTGAACGTTTCCCGGACGACATGTGGGGTCAGGTTGTCTCTGCGCTGGAAGGGATCGAGGCCAAGGCGGGCAAGAAGTTCGGCGATCCATCCAATCCGCTCCTGGTCTCCTGCCGCTCCGGCGCCAAGTTCTCAATGCCCGGGATGATGGACACGGTCCTCAACATCGGTCTGAACGACGAAGTGGCCGAAGGTTTGGTGGAGCTGACGGGAGACGCTCGTTTCGTGTACGACTCGTACCGCCGACTGGTCCAGATGTTTGGATCCGTGGTGCTCAATGTCGACGACGAGCCTTTTGAAGACGTTCTCTCGGAGTATCGGACCAAGCGCGGAGTCGATTCTGATTCCGATCTGACGGAGGAGGACTTCCGGGCAATCGTCGGCGAATTCAAGGCCATCGTTCGCCGGTTCGCTCACCAGGACTTCCCCAGTGACCCCGTGCGTCAGCTCGCTTTGGCAGCCGAGGCCGTCTTCCGCTCCTGGAACGGCAAGCGCGCTTTTGACTATCGCAATGCGGCCGGAATCGCCCACGACCTGGGTACCGGCGTCAACATCCAAACGATGGTGTTCGGGAACATGGGTGACGACTCCGCCACGGGTGTCGCGATGTCCCGCAATGCCACTACCGGGGAGCCCAATCTGGAGGGCGACTTCCTGGTCAACGCTCAGGGCGAGGACGTTGTGGCCGGGATAAGAGCGACCGACACGATTGACCACCTTCGGGAGGTCATGCCCGCCCTGTATGAGGAGTTCGCGGCAACGGCGGTGAAACTCGAGCAGCACTATCGCGAGATGCAGGACATGGAGTTCACCATCGAGCGCGGCAAGCTGTGGTTGCTCCAGACCCGTGATGGCAAGCGCACCGCACAGGCTGCGGTTCGCATCGCCGCCGAGCAGGTCGAGGAAGGCATGATCACCAAGGAAGAAGCACTGATGCGGGTCCATCCCGATCAGGTCGACTTCTTCCTCCACCCGCAGTTCGATCCGGATTCGCGGCGGGCAGCTATCGATGCTGATGATCTCGTTGCCACCGGCCTCAACGTCTCTCCCGGAGCCGCCGTTGGAATCGTCGCATTCGACGCAGATCTCGCTGAGACGTGGGCCAAGGAGGAGGGCAAGCACGTGATCATGGTGCGGCCCGAGACCAAGCCGGACGATGTACACGGAATGTTGGCAGCCGATGGCATTCTGACGAGCCGCGGCGGACGCACCAGTCACGCGGCGCTCGTAGCCAGGCAATTCGGCAAGCCGGCAGTGGTGGGTGTGGCGGAACTGGAAATCGACATGGCCAACCGCAAGATGGAGGTTGCCGGCAAGGAGATCGTTGAAGGCGATTGGATATCCATCGACGGCACAACCGGGGAGGTCTTCGCCGGTGCGCTCGCCACGAAGGTTCCCGACATCGAGGATCCCTGGTTGACGAAGCTCTTGTCCTGGGCAGACGAATTCCGGAAGCTGCAGGTCTGGACGAACGCGGACTACCCGCGCGACGCGGAACGGGCTCGCTCGTACGGTGCGCAGGGGATCGGCCTGTGCCGGACGGAGCACATGTTCTTCGAACCCGAGCGGATGCCGTTCGTACAACAGATGATCACTGCCGAATCGGAAACCCGCCGCCAGGAGGCACTCGACGTCCTGCTCCCGTTCCAGCGGGAGGACTTCGCTGGTTTGTTCCGTGCCATGGACGGGCTCCCGGTGATCATCCGTTTGATCGA
>JBLYYS010000041.1:0-3355 GCA_048550235.1 Acidimicrobiia bacterium
ATCCTGGCGGTGCCCTGCCCCCAGGACCGCAACAGACGTCCATCCGGGGTTTGGAGGTTCCGGAGGATGAACTCGGCGTTCCTGCGCGCATGCTCCAGATACTGTTCCTCACCGAGCACCACACCCGCTTCTGCGAATGCACGCAGGGCAAGTCCGTTCCAGGCCGTCACGACCTTGTCGTCGAGTCCCGGTCGGACCCGCTCAGAGCGGCGTACGAGGAGTTTCGCCTTCGCCTCTTCCAGGTCGTTGGCGACAGACGCAACCGGCGTGTCGAAGCGAGCCGCCACCTCTTCGAGAGATACCACCTGTTGGAGGTGGTTCATTCCTTCGAAGTTCCCTTCCTTCGTCACACCGAACACTGCTGCCGCCGCTTCGCCGGCAGATCCTGTTGTCTCCAGCAACTCCTCGAGATCCCAGACGTAGAACTTGCCCTCCACCCCCTCAGAATCTGCGTCTTCGGCTGAGAAGAATCCGCCGTCCGCATGTCGTAGATCGCGGATCAGGTACTCGAGCGTTTCGACCGCAGTTTCCTTGAACGAGTCGACGCCTGTGACTTGCCATCCGCGCAGGTACAGGCGGGCCAGTTGAGCGTTGTCGTAGAGCATCTTCTCGAAGTGCGGGATCTCCCACCGCTCGTCGACGGAGTATCTGGCAAATCCGCCACCAATGTGGTCACGAATGCCTCCGTCCATCATCTTCTGGAGGGTTACCCGTGCCATATTCTCGGCTCCCGGTGCCCAGTCTTCGCCGGCTGCTCGAAGTAGGAATTCGATCACCGGCTGCTGAGGAAACTTCGGAGCACCTCCAAAGCCACCGTGGACGGGATCGAATGTCGATTCGAGTCGTCGGTAGGCAGAAGCAAGTGCCCCGGAACTTGGAATCGAGGGGCTCGACGGTAGGTCGCGGGTGATTGCCGAGACGAGATGATCTGCCTGCTGCTCGATGCCATCTCGGCGTTGGTTCCAGGCTTCGGACACCGAGTCCATCACACGGCGAAACGAGGGCATCCCGTGCCGATCCTGAGGAGGAAAGTAGGTCCCGGCGAAGAACGGTTTGGCCTCCGGAGTCAGCCAGACCGTCATCGGCCAGCCGCCCCGGCCGGTGGTTGCTTGAACTGCGGTCATGTAGATGGAATCGACATCGGGCCGTTCCTCCCGGTCGACCTTGACGTTGATGAAGAGGTCGTTCATCAGCGCCGCGGTTTCGGGGTCCTCGAACGACTCGTGTGCCATGACGTGGCACCAGTGGCAAGCTGAGTAGCCGACGGAAAGCAGAATCGGCTTGTCTGCGCGCTTCGCCGCTTCGAACGCCTCCGGTCCCCAGGGGTACCAGTCGACGGGGTTGTCCATATGCTGGCGTAGGTACGGGGAGGTCTCATTGGCGAGGCGGTTGGGCATGGCGGAAACCGTAGCGGCCGCCGGGTTCTACCGGCGGCACCTGTCCATGTTCCTGTCAATCGAGAGTATCGAATACGCCGTACCGCATTGACAGGAAAGTAGGAGGCATTTTCCTGTCAATCGAGAGTATCGAAAACACTGTGCTGCATTGACAGGAAACAGGGGGGGATCTGTGGGTAACCCTGTGGAATACACGGGGGTATCTGTGGATAGCCTGGCGAAATGGTGTTGAAAAAAAGGGGGTTCACAAGTGTGCGGATGTATGACATAGTGCAGCCTGAATGAGCGGATGGAATCGTTTCCACAACGCTCCCTGATGGAGGACACCCTTTATGCCACCTGCTGAGAAGACGCGTTCCGCACGTCCAAAACCCGCTGATGCGCGGGCGAAGCGCGAACGTGACCGTGCCAGCAAGCTAACTGATGAACGAGGCCGGCTGACAACCGACCTGGTTAGCCAATACCTGACTGCAATTGGTGAATACGACCTTCTGACCGCCGAACAAGAAGTCGAGCTCGCTCAACGAATCGAAACCGGTGAGGACGCTACCGAGAAACTCGAGAACAGCGAGTTCAAAGGCAAGAAAGAGGAGCTGGAGCTCCGTCGGAAGTCGCGCAAGGGCAAGGAAGCAAAGGATGCCTTCCTGACCGCCAACCTCCGCCTGGTGGTCGCCAACGCCCGTCGCTACGCGAACACGTCGGGCATCGATTTCCTCGACCTTATTCAAGAAGGCAACTTGGGCCTCATTCGTGCCGTTGAGAAGTTCGACTGGCGCAAGGGCTTCAAGTTCTCCACCTACGCAACCTGGTGGATTCGTCAGGCGATCACCAGGGCGATTGCTGACAAGTCCCGGACGGTTCGGATCCCCGTGCATCTCCACGACACGCTGGCTGCGGTGCGAGCTGCGCAGGCAAGCCTCAAGGCCGAACTCGGTCGCGACCCCAAGCCCGAAGAAATCGCCGAGGAAGCCGGCGTCACTGTCGACAAGGTCGAACTGGCGCTAGGTGTTGCCGACACTGTCTCCTTGGAGCAGCCGGTCGGTGAGGACGGTGCCCAGCTTGGTGACTTCATCGAGGATGAGGATGCCGCCGACCCGGTGCAGATCACTGAGGAGATGGATGTCGCCAATAGTCTCCGCCGGTCGATCGAACGCCTGCCGGAGAGAGAGGGACGGATACTGGCCCTTCGCTACGGTTTCTACGATGGCGTGCCGCGCACCCTCGAAGAGATCGGCGAGGAGTTCAATCTGACCCGTGAGCGGATTCGTCAGCTCGAGAAACTGGCGTTGTGCCGCCTACGCCACCCCTCTTTTGGCATCCGCGAGCAGGACCTCATTTAGAGCCTTTAGCCATAATCGGTTAGCCCTTCGCCCGCTGTTGGGCGCTGCCGTCCGGATCTAGCCTGGATCTCGAAGGAGGCACCAGTTGTGCGACTGCGAGATCTGATCTCAGCACCACCGGAGATGTGCGGATCACACATCTCTATTGCCCAGGCAGCAACAGAGATGGCCGCGGCCGGCGTGGGATCGATGGGCGTGCTCGAAGAGGGCCGCTTTGTGGGGATCGTGACCGAGCGTGATGTCCTCGAAGCGGTGGCCGACGGCTACGACGTCGAGTCCGAGCCGGTCCGTTGTTGTATGACCCGCAGCCCTGATGTCTTCTCTCCAGATACCGAGGTACATCGCGCCGCCGAGTTCCTCCTGGAGACGGGTTACCGCCACCTTCCCGTCGTCGATGATGAGCTCATCGGGATCCTGAGTATTCGCGATGTGCTGGTTGGCGTGATCGACCCCGGTCGGATCGTCGGCTCGCAGTGAGCATTGGTTGGGTATCGAGGCCTAGTGTGAGGGTTGAGAGGGAGGTCGTGCTGTGAAACTTCACGGACTGGTTGGTGGTCGCGCTGAGGTGTGCGGGCCCGAGACGACATTGCGTGATGCAGCTGATGCGATGCTCGAGGC
>JBLYYS010000042.1:0-7863 GCA_048550235.1 Acidimicrobiia bacterium
CTCGAGTATCTCGAGAAGAAGGAAGCGCGCCGCCTCGATCGCTACACCCAGTTCTTTGTCGCGGCGACTTCGCAGGCGTTGACGGACGCCGGCCTCGACTACCGATCTGACGATGAGGCCGCAGTTGGGGCCGGCGCCATCGTGGGCGCCGGACTGGGCGGGATGCACTCATTCATCGAGGGTCTGGATACGCTGCGCGAACGCGGTCCGTCACGCGTCAATCCGCTGACGATCACGAAGCTGATCCCGAACATGGCCGCCGGATATGCCTCGATCGTTTTCAACCTGCAGGGTCCGACGAACTGCACCGTGACTGCTTGTGCCGCTTCTGCAAATGCGATTGGCGACGCAGCGGAGATGATTCGGCGCGGGATCGTCGACGTGATGGTGGCCGGTGGTTCCGAAGCGGTCATCGTCGAGTTCGCCGTCGCCGCCTTCAATTCTTCCAAGGCGCTTTCGACCCGAAATGACGAGCCGACGAGAGCGAGTCGGCCGTTCGACGCCGGCCGGGATGGATTCGTGATGGGGGAGGGGGCAGCAACGCTGATTCTGGAGGAACGTGAGCGAGCGCTTGCCAGGGGAGCCGAGATCTACGCAGAAGTCACCGGCTACGGCATGTCATCTGACGCCTATCACGTGACACTGCCACGACCGGGTGGCGCCGGCCAGGCCCGGGCCATGAACATGGCATTGAAGGACGCGGGTTTGAGCGGCGTAGACATCGATTACATCAATGCGCATGGGACCTCGACGCCGGCGAATGACAAAACTGAGACCGCTGCCATCAAGGAAGCCCTCGGTGACGAGGGAGCTAGCCGGGTGGCGATCTCGTCAACGAAATCGATGACGGGACACCTCCTCGGAGGAGCGGGAGCGCTCGAGGCGATGCTGAGCGTTCTGGCGATCCGTGATGGGGTGGTTCCGCCCACCATCAACTATGAAGAGCCGGACCCGGAGTGTGACCTCGACTATGTGCCGAACGTCGAGCGACAGCTGCCGATCCGCCACGCAATGAGCAACTCGTTCGGCTTCGGCGGCCACAACGTAGCCCTGATCTTTAGCGCCCCCTGACCCTCATCTTCCTGTCAATCGCGCCCCTCAAGAACAGCTACCCGCATTGACAGGAATCTCTGGGGTTTGTTCCTGTCAATCGCGCCCCCCAAAAACGGGTACCTGCATTGACAGGAAACAGGAAGTCAGTCGGGGTCGGGGACTTCGCAGCCGACGCCGGGGGCCGGAAGCCCTTGCTCCTGGGCGTGTTTCCACTCGGCGAACGAGCGGATAGCCAGCACTGCCACGATCCCGACGCCTACCGCGGCGACGAGGCCGGAGATCACAGCAACGAACACGGCGGAGGCTGATCCCGCGCCGCTCAGCTTGGCCAGGAAGTATCCCAGCCAGGCAGCAATCACCAGACCGACGGCGGCCGGGCCGAACACCCAGGGGTTTGGATAGCGCCGCACCTAGTCCCGCTCTCGCTCGGGGTCGGCCACCTCGACGGCGCGTTTGCGGCCCCGGTCATCCAGGCCTGCCGCGGAGAGGACTTCGGGCGGGGCCAGCTCAGGCGCAATAGCCAACAGGCCGGAAGCGGGCAAACGGTCCGGACCGGAAACCGCCTGAGCAGCGTCGTCGGACCATGCAAGCCACATCTCCACACCCACTACGGCGCCCAACAGGATCATCGACCACCAATCCAGCGTTACGAACACGGCCACCGCAGCCAGCGGTATCAGAACGCGGGCGGACCATAGCCCCGCAACGAGCGCCTTTCCGTAGGCCCATGCCGTCAGCGGCGCTCCCAAGATCAGGATCCAGGCGAACCAGGGCAACTCCGACCCGGCGGCGAATGCGACCACCGCAGGAAAGACGAGCAGAACGAGAGGCAGGGCAACTGCCCGGGCAGGAGGTCCGTTGACCGCCGACGGAGGCAGGATCTCGTCGAGCGATGGACCTGTGACCGCGACGACGGCCAGGCCGGAGAGCACCAGTGCGATGATCCAGTTGTTCGAGACGGACATCGTCAAGGCCATGCCGGCCATCAACGCCAGTGGGGCAAATGCATACCGTCTTGCCCAACGGCCGCGCACCACCACCAGGCCGATGATCACAACGACGGTTACCAGGAGGAGGTCGACCGCAGCCACTGCCGCGGCCGTTGTCCCGACGGACGGGTCGCCGAAACCCAGCGTCAGGGTCCACGCGACTGCTGCTGCCAGAAGCGCCGCAGGAGCAAAGAGCGGTTGTCGATTCACGGGGCCATTATGACGCACTACGTCGGAAATCCTCGCCTACCATCGCTGGACATGGGATCTGAATGGCCGGGAGAGTTCACCTACTGTCCGATGTGTGCCACCCGACTCGAGCGGAGATCGGTGGGAGGACGTCGGCGGAGCGTTTGTCCTGAGTGCGACTTCGTTCATTGGCGTAATCCCGGCGTCGGGGCTGCCGTTCTAGTTCGCGATGAAGATGGCAGAGTCTTGTTGATCCGTCGTGGACCCGGAGCAACTCGCGCTGGGTTCTGGGCGATACCAGCCGGATTCGTCGACTACGGAGAAGAGATCCGGTCGGCAGCCGCCCGGGAAATGGAGGAGGAAACGGGCCTGGTGGTCGAGGTCGGTGATGCCATTTTCGTTGCTTCGAACTTCCACGATCCGGCCAAGCTCACCGTGGGTATTTGGTTCGCGGGAACCATCATTGGTGGACGGCTCGAAGCTGGGGACGATGCGGACGAAGCTGCGTATTTCGACCTCAATGCGCTTCCGCCACTGGCCTTCGAGACGGACCAGAGTCTGCTCGGATCGCTCGCGGCTGAGTAACCCAGCGTGGGCTCAGTGGGCGAGACCCGTCTCTTTGGGTCTCCAGGTAGTGATCTCTTTCCAAGGTGTCCCAGGACGAAGCGAAATGACTTGAGCGTGATCAGGTTTGTTCGTGTGTTGAAGTCTTGGGTCCGCACCCGTTAGGTGAAGGTGGGCGGCATGGATCGGATCCTGATGACCGACGATGACCACATCTCCGTGGGGATGGGAAGCGTCGAGCCGGGTCGCGACTCCTGCAATCCGCTCGGCGAGCGCGACCAGCGTCTCAGGTGTGAAGCTCAAATCCCACGGATGTTCGAGATATGCCTCCAGCTCGCCGGGCATTCGAGTCGGCAGCTCCTCCCACCGGACGCCCGCCCAGCGACCCGAGAGATGCCATTCGGTTAGCTCCGCGTCAACTCGGACACGAAGGCGGTGCCTAGAGGCGATTAGATGGGCGGTCTCGATTGCTCGTTCCAGAGGAGATGACCAGACCGCTACCACCGGACTCGATGCAAGGTAGCGGCCGGCCTCCTTCGCCTGGAGGCGGCCAGATTCACTCAATCCGAATCCCGGCAGATCGGCGTAGACCAGGTGCTTCGGGTTGTAGACCTCGCCGTGCCGGATTAGATGAACCATCGATGCCATGGCCGGAGTGTAAATGCGGTTGGTTTGCGCATCGTGATTGCTGGAGGCGGAGGAGCGGTATCGTCCAGGGTGTGACCGAACCACAGCGTTTCAGTGAGCCGATCATTCACCTCGATATGGACGCGTTCTTTGTGGAGGTGGAGCGTCTCCGACAGCCGAATCTGATCGGCAGCCCGGTGGCGGTGGGGGGAGAAGGTCCGAGGGGCGTGGTCGCCTCGGCCTCCTACGAGGCGCGTGCGTTCGGAGTCAGGTCGGCGATGCCGATGAGCCGGGCGCGGCGCACCTGTCCTCGGTTGATCATCGTCCCGCCCGACCATTCGGAGTATCGAAGGTTGAGCCTGCAGGTTTTTGAAATCCTCCGGCGCTTCTCACCGCTACTCGAGGGCCTGTCGATTGACGAGGCATTTCTCGATGTCTCCGGCCTTCGTCACCATTATCCCGATCCGGTTCGGATAGCTGGAGACATGCGCGCTTCGATCCGAAGTGAACTCGGGCTGCCGTCTTCAGCAGGTATCGCACCAAACAAGTTCCTCGCGAAGTTGGCGTCGGCTGAGGCCAAACCAGATGGCCTCCTGCACGTGCCGGAGACTGGAATCCGAGATTTCCTCCATCCTCTTCCCGTCCGAAAACTGTGGGGGGTCGGCGAGGCGACGTATGCCCAACTCGAGAAACTCGGAGTGGTCACCATCGGTGATCTCGCCGAGATTCCTCTCGAGACTCTCCGGCGCCGGGTGGGCTCGAGCCTCGGACATCATCTTCACCGGCTCTCTCACGGTATTGATGAAAGGCCTGTGGAAGGAGGCGGAGAGGCCAAATCGATCTCGGTCGAGGAGACCTACAGCGTCGATATCGAGGATGAGGATCAGATAGAGGCCGAGCTGCTCCGTCACTCAGAACGGGTTGCGGATCGGCTACGCAGAGCGGGATTCTCCGGACGAACGGTCTCCTTGAAGGTGCGGTTCTCGGATTTCACAACTATCAGTCGCAGCAGGACGCTGGAGTCGCCGACCAACGTCGGTCGGGACATATACAAGGCGGCGCTTCAGCTCCTGACAGGGGCTGAAGTGAATGGCCGGCCGGTGCGGCTCCTGGGCGTCGGTTTGTCATCGTTGGATGACAGCGACGCTCCGCATCAGCTCGCCACCGACCGCCCTGCCACATGGGACGATCTGGCGGATGCAGTGTCGAAGGTTCGAGGCCGTTTCGGGGTAGATGCCGTCGGGCCGGCAAGGCTGTCGGATCCACATAGTGACCAACGGGCTGACTCTTAGGGTCACTCCATCGTATAATGAGGTCGCCAAAGGGTAATGCCCGGGAAGATCATGCCACTAGACGACAGAGAGCAACAGATACTGGCCGAGATTGAACGCCAGTTCTACGAGGAAGACCCGGATCTAGCGCACGCTGTCCGGAACATCTCGGGACGCGGGATGAGCCGTTGGAGCGTGCGACTGGCCGTCGCCGGGATTTTCGTTGGGATCGTGATCTTGTTGGCCACTTTCCGCTACAACACGGTCATTGCGTTGACCGGATTCCTACTCATAGTGATATCCACGACGGCCGTATTGCGCGAGTACCGGCGTCGCGAATCGGGTGATTCCGCGGGCGATGCAGGTTCGAGTCGGCTAACTTCCTGGACTGCGAAAATCCGGAATAGCCGACGGTTCCGACCTCGCTCCTGATTCGCTAGAGTGACGGCCCCGGCGCACCGGGAGCGTGGGACGTCCCGGGCACTTCAGCGTCGGTATGAGGATTGAATTTCGGCAACTTCGGTTGCCCCGGGCTCTTTGGGGAGTAAGGATTGAACGACGGATACACAGCTCAGCAGGCTTCCAAGCTGACCAGTTGCACTCCCCA
Source organism: Acidimicrobiia bacterium (assembly GCA_048550235.1). Classification (GTDB taxonomy): domain Bacteria; phylum Actinomycetota; class Acidimicrobiia; order Spongiisociales; family JAHEDJ01; genus JAHEDJ01. Next base: position 5,301 of record JBLYYS010000042.1, read on the forward strand.
TCAGCTTCGCTATTGGGATCGCGTGAACCTGGTCAGGCCATCGCTGCAATCGACTGGAGGACGCCCGGGAGTACGGCGCCTCTACTCCTTTCGTGACCTCGTAGCGTTGCGCGTTGTGCGAAGCCTCCTCGACAACGGAATGTCTGTGCAGCGGGTGCGACGAGCATGGGATTACTTGCGGCGGAATGCCGACATGGACACCCATTTATCCGAGGTCAAGTTGATCACGGACGGCTCATCGATCTTCAAGATCGCTTCGGATGATGGCGAGCTGCTCGACGCGCTTCGCTCCGGCCAGATGGCTTTCTTCGTGGCCATCGACTCGATCACTCGGGAAGTCGAAGAGGACGTCAGCCGCTTCGAACTCGACCGTGAGCAATTCCTCGAGGTCTTGCGTCTGGTCGAAGAGGACGTCGCCGAAGAGGCGCTCGGCTCGTAACCAGGACTACCCACTTCGAAATTGGTTGGGCTGCATCGCTCCCTATTGTTGATTCTCAATGCTGCCCAGAAACGAAGAAGGGTCAGCGGGGGGTGCGGAGTGAGGATGGGGTCAGCCAGGACCTGATCAACTGCCAGCGCGAGTGACGGTGGCGCAGCACCGACTCGGCCGAACTGAACGAGGCCGTGCCGATCTCAATCTGACGTTGCCTCAGCTCGCGGGGAGGGCCGTAGATCGTTTCGCCGTACACCGCGGCCAGCGCCGTCAACGATGGTTCGGTGGTGACTGCCAGTTCAGCCGGTGTCTTCCATTCCGATACGTCGTAGCGAAGGTCGGTCAACCGATCGACGACCTCGTCCCATGCGGCCGAGATGTCTCCGGTCTTCAAACGGCGCAGCCGCAGGCGTCTGCGAACCCACTTGATAGCCGGAACTGCACCGACGACAACACCGACAGTGGAGAGAACGATGAGGCCCCAGGGAAGTCCGGTTCCGATTGCAGCGTCACCCGCAGCCACGAACGGTGCGTTTGGATCGAGTATGTCCTCCGGGAGGAACTCGCCCCGCTCGGGGCCGAATGGAATCGGCTCACCGTCCGGGCCGATCGCCACGTTCTCGTCGAGTTCCTCGGGTTCCGGTACGTACAGCGTCGGATCGAATCCAGCCAGGCTATCCACCGTCGATGGATTGTCGCCCGCACCGCGAGGAGTGGGATCGAAGCGGACCCAACCCTGACCCTCCATCCACAGTTCCACCCACGAGTGTGCATTGCGCTGGCGGACGACGATGAGACCATCATCCTGCACGTCGCCGGGAGTGAAACCGATCACCACCCTGCTGGGGATGTCCCGCGCTCTTGCCAGGACGGCGAGCGAGGTAGCGAACTGCTCGCAGTACCCGGTCCGATAGTTCGGACTATCCGGATCGGTAAGCCAGTCAACGAGATTCTCGGCGCTGTGGCCGGGCTCGATATCAACCGAGTAAGTGAACGCCTCCGGACCAACCGTATTGCGGAGGAACCGTTCCAGAAAGAGAGCTTCTTCGAACTTGCCGGTCGCGTCGAGGGTCGCATCCCGCGCGAGTGCCAGAAGCCGCACGTCCAGATCATCGGGGAGTTCGAGAAAATGCTCGAGCTCTTCCGGTGCTGCCCCCGTTCCGGTCGTCGGTTGTCCCGTGAAAGCAGCAGCCTCAGACGCAGTTTCGAAGACGGGGGACAACTCACCGTTGACCGTGGCCAGCACGTCGAGATCGGGTTGCGGAACTTCAGAACGCACTTGATATGTGAGCCCCTCGAAGGTCAAGGCATCGAATCGCACCGAGGCGTCTGTGCGCACACGCAGGCTCTGTGTGACTATCTCGGTCTCAGAGGTCAGACCGCTTGGCGCATAGATGGTGGGCAGGTAGTTCATTTCGAGCGAACGGATCTGAATGACCTGATCGACTGTCGCGGTCGGACCGCGGAACTCAAATCCGTCCCCCTCCCACGGCTCGCCTGGCTCCGGCGATCGGGTTCCCCGATTGGTCAGGAACCAGTTCTCACCGTCAAAGGAATCGAGGGTTACCAGCCGCCAGAACATCTCGTTCGGACGAATAGCGGAGTCGGAGACTCGCGCCACGAATACCGGCTCATCAGACAGAGAAAGCAACGATTCCTGCACGATCCCCGTGTACAGGTTGTACGAAACCCCGCCGTAGATGCCGTCGCCCAGTCCAGACCGACTTCGCCACTCGAGGACGCCGCTCTCGGGCACGCGATCGGCGGCTGCGCCGGTGCCCAGGATGGTGATCCCTCCCAGAGCAACGACCACGGCAATCGGAACCATCCAGGCCGTCCGTTGCACCGCCAGTCCATCCGATCCTCGCAAGCGGCCAGCACCCTGCAATCTGTCCTCGCCCGCCACGCCTGCTACCGCGATCGCCAGTAGCCCAAGGAACGCAACCGTCCACGGCAGGCTCGATGGCGCCCGGTCGATCGTCGAGAGTTGGAGGTAAAACATCAGTGCAGGCACGCTGCCTACCCATGGATGCCCTGAGGCGAGTCCCCAGACTCCCAGCATGCCAAACACCCAGAAGACCAGCGCCAGGATCACGATCAAACCCACCACGGGTACAACAGGTGCGTTAC
>JBLYYS010000043.1:0-4225 GCA_048550235.1 Acidimicrobiia bacterium
AGCTCTAGCTCTAGCTCTAGCTCTAGCTCTAGCTCTAGCTTGCAGCCCTCAGCCCGCAGCCAGAAGAGGCAGGGCACTCGCCTGCCGAACGCAGTTGCGGGGCCTGGAGGCCCCGCAAGCTGATTGCTGACAGCTGAAAGCTGACGGCGGGCCGCCGGAGCGGCCTACTCCACCTTCCAGGTTCCGAGCGAACCAATCAGCGTTTGTAGATCTCCCTGACCTCGCTTCTCCGTCACAGCCTCGATCTGGCGACGCACCTCATGGTCGTAGACCGGGCGTTCGACATCACGGAATATGCCGATCGGAGTCGGACCGTTCGGACTTGACGACAACCTGCTGAGTGCAAATGCCATGCTCGGATTCACCTCACGCGAATTGTGTACATGGATCGACGCCGGGTCGACAGAAGCCGTATCAACGATCTTCGCCACGCCGTGCTCAATGACGACAGCCCGCTCGTTCTCTGGTCCGAATGTGATGGGCTCACCATCCTCCATACGAATCTGATTGTCGGCACGCTCGTCTTTGCCCGTCAGTGCCAGAAAGGCCTTGTCGTTGAAGACGTTGCAGTTCTGGTAGATCTCGATGAAGGAAGTTCCCTCGTGTTCGTGTGCTCGCTTCAAGATCTCAATCGTGTGCTTGCGGTCCATATCTATCGTTCTGGCCACAAACGAGGCGTCTGCGCCAAGCGCCAGACTCACCGGATTGAACGGGTGATCGATCGAGCCCAGGGGCGTCGATTTGGTGGTCTTGCCGACCTCGGAGGTGGGGGAGTACTGGCCCTTCGTGAGACCGTAGATCTGGTTGTTGAACAGCAGGATCTTCAGATTCACATTGCGCCGCAACGAATGGATCAGGTGGTTTCCACCTATCGAGAGAGCGTCGCCGTCACCGGTGACCACCCAGACCGAGAGATCGGGATTGGCCGTCACTACTCCGCTGGCAATGGCCGGTGCGCGTCCGTGGATCGAGTGCATCCCATACGTGTTCATGTAGTACGGGAACCGCGACGAACACCCGATGCCGGAGATGAACACGACGTCCTCCCTGGCCACGCCCATGTCGGCCATGTACGACTGGACGGAAGCGAGAATCGTGTAGTCCCCACAGCCCGGACACCACTTGACTTCCTGATCAGACTGGAAATCCGACCGTTTGTAGTTGAGGGTTGTCATGATTCGATGAGCTCCAGGATCTTGTTCTCGATCTCCGACACTTTGAACGGTTCGGCATTCGTTTTGTTGTATCCGATGGCAGGCACCAGATATTCCGCCCGAATGAGATGGCGCAACTGGCCCATGTTCAGTTCGGGGATCAGTACCTTCTCATATCCCCGGACGATCTCACCGAGATTGGCCGGGAAGGGATTCAGGTGTCGAAGGTGGGCGGTCGCGACCGGCAGACCTTTCTTCTGGATTCTCCGTGCGGCTCCCTTGATGACTCCATAGGTGGAGCCCCATCCCAACACGAGAAGCTTGGAGTCCGGATCGCCGTCCACTTCGATCGGGTCGATGTCGTTGGCGATGTTGGCGATCTTCCAGGCGCGTGTGTCGATCATGAGCTGGTGATTTGCCGGGTCGTAGGAAACGTTGCCGGTCACCTCCTCCTTCTCGAGTCCACCGATACGGTGCTCGAGGCCGGGGGTGCCCGGAATCGCCCACGTGCGTGCGAACGTTTGCGGATCGCGCAGGTAAGGCAGATACTCGTCTCCAACGTTTGGAGCCGTCTGATATGGCTTGCTGATGTCGGGCAGCTTCGACACATCCGGGAGGTTCCAAGGCTCAGACCCGGTGGCAATCGAGTTGTCGGACAGCACGATGACCGGCGTCATGTACTTCAGAGCGATTCTGGCGGCCTCGATCGTGATGTCGAAGGCATCCGAAGGTGAAGCTGCCGCCAAGACCGGCATCGGAGCTTCACCGTGGCGACCGAAGATCGCGAACAGTAGGTCGGCCTGCTCGGGTTTGGTCGGCAAACCGGTTGACGGTCCGCCGCGCTGGACATCGATGATCACCAGCGGTAACTCGGTCATGAGGGCCAGGCTGATGGTCTCGCTCTTCAGTGCCAGCCCTGGACCGCTGGTGCCGGTGAAGGCCAGGTGCCCTGTGAATGCTGCACCGACCGCCACGCCGATTCCAGCAATCTCGTCTTCCGCCTGGAAAGTCTTCACCCCGAAGTTCTTGTGGCGGGAAAGCTCATGCAAGATGTCGGAGGCCGGTGTAATCGGGTAGGTGCCGTAGAAAATGGGAAGGTTGGCTGCCTGGCCGGCGGCGATGCATCCCCAAGCCATTGCGGTGTTGCCGGTTACGTTGGTATAGGTACCCGGTTCGAGTTTGGCCGGCTTGACGTAATAGGTCGTCCGTGCCGCCTCGGTGGTGAGGCCGAAGTTCCAGCCGGCCTTCAGTGCGGCAACGTTGGCGTTGAACACCTCAGGTCTTTTGGCGAATTTCGCCTCGAGCCACTCGGTAGTGGGTTCGAGGGGCCGGTTGAACAACCAGGCCATGAGCCCGAGTGCAAAGAAGTTCTTCGAACGAAGGACTTCGCGCCCGGTAACGCCGCTGTCTTTGACCGCTTCCTTGGTCAGGGTCTCCATCGGAGCTGAGATGATCCGATACCCGTCGAGGCTCCCGTCCTCCAGGGGGTTCTTCTCATAACCGGCTCGGTGGAGGTTGCGTTCGATGAAGGCTTCGGAGTTGACAACGATCGTGCCATTCGGTCGAACGTCTTTGAGATTCGCTTTCAGGCCGGCCGGGTTCATGGCTACGAGCACGTCCGGTTCGTCACCCGGGGTGAGAATGTCGAAGTCGGCAATCTGGACCTGGAAGGATGACACACCGGCGAGCGTGCCGGCAGGAGCCCGAATCTCGGCCGGGAAGCTCGGGAATGTTGCCAGATCGTTTCCGAACGCAGCCGATGCGTCCGTGAATCGAGTTCCGGCTAACTGCATGCCATCACCGGAGTCCCCGGCGAAGCGGATGATGACCTTTTCGACCTCCTCCTGAACGGAGGGTGTCTCCTCGAGGGTGGCAGTATCTTCCGACACCGACATCACTTCCTTTTTCATGACCGTCGGCGTCGTCAGACCGGGGAATCACCCCGGACTTCAGGTCAACCTGGCGGCCGAATCATTGGTTGAATTGCGGATGATCCGTTGATCATCCTTGGCGTGCCAGTGTACCCCCCTGGGCAACTCAACCAACACCCATCGGTCTATGCCGCAGGGTCGTTGGTCACTCTCCCGAACCGCGCATCGATTTGGTCAGCTTTGCGAAGTCAATGTCGAAAAGAAAGCAGACGATTTCGTGATCTCCGCTGTCCCAACCATCCTCGAGTGGAGAGAAGAATGACACCTCGAGTCGGGAATCGACGTAGTCGGCTCCCACGTATGCCTCGAATTGATCGATACAAGCGAAGTAGCTGTATTCATCGAGCGCGTCCTGTCCCGGCCAACTCTGATCCGGGTCTTCATGTTCGAAGATTGCGAATACTTCGTTGTCGTGCTCGGTCTCGCATGGCAGGCCTTCAACGTCTTCGACCTCAAAGACCGTCGGGTCGTCGAAGCAGTCGCCAACTGCGAAGTCGGTTACCGGGATCGAGGCAGCTTCGCTCAGGCCGCCGGACTCATTCCTCGGAATGGATGTGCAGGCTGAGAGGAGCACCATCGCGACCAGAGCGATCATGGGTATTGTCCGGCGGTTCATTCTCCATCTCCTGAGTATTGGTTTCGTAAGTAGTGTCGGCCGATTGCTGCCTAGCCTCAAGGGACTTACCAAACAGTAAGTTGCCGGTGTTGCCGGGTCATTATCCCCTATTCGATTCCGCTCTGAGGAGGGATGATATGGGTGTTGACAACCGGACCACCTTGAGTTTCGTCGGAGTATCCGACGGAGGATTCCGGGGTGGGGTGGGCTGCGTGCTTCGACGGTACGCCATCCCTCGATGTGTCGAGGTTCCTCCCCGTTTCGGGCTCCGCATCATGCGAAGCCTGTGCCGCATTGGGCGCACCCATCCCACACCGGATAAGCCGGTTGTCAGTTCGCGTCCGGGGGCGTGCTGACTTCGCTCAACCCTGCACCTTCCAGGAACAGGCCGAATTCGAGCAGTGTGTGTTCATGCCACCAGGGGGCAATCACCTGGAGTGCCGGGGCCGGGTTACCCGCCACAGCCAGCGGGAGCGTGAGTGCCGGAAGTCCGGCATGGTTGATCGGGGCAGAAAACCACGACA
>JBLYYS010000044.1:0-7659 GCA_048550235.1 Acidimicrobiia bacterium
AACCCGGCCCGTCTGGAGTCGTCGCAATTTCTCGCCACTCCCTCCGGACGCGTACGCGAAAGCGTTGAAGCCCAGGTCGATACCGCGTTGGTCGATTCCGCCGTAGACCAGTTGAGCCAGTCCGGCAGTCAGGAACCCCACGGTGTTGACCACACCATCGATGATGTAGTCATTGATCCAGTCGACTGCTTTGGCAAAGGGCGCCTTGATCAACCAGACCAAACCGAGTGCCGCATCGTCGAGGTAGTACTTGCGGCGTAGAAGCGGATAGAGCAGCGGGATCTCGAACTTGTCTCGTTCCTGCTGAGTTGCCCTGTCCCTGGCGTAGAGAGCGAGCCCACCCAGGATTCCCAGCGCGGCTGCTCCGAGGCCAATAGCGGCCATCCCCCAGTCGGGAGCGGTGGGGTGGTGATCGCCCATGATGACCTCACGCATACCGAGCCAGGTGGTGAAGTTTCCTGCACCTCCAAACTCGACTCCCGGGATGTTCACCAATCCGATGAGGGCGGCCGGAACTGCGAGGGTGATGAGCGGTACCGTCATCACCGGTGGCGACTCATGCGGATGGCCGTCGCCCTTGTAGTCGCCGTGGAAAGTGAGCATGACTGCTCTCGTCATGTAGAAGGCGGTCACGAAAGCGCCGGCGATCGCGATCCACATGACCGCGTTGTATCCCTCGTAGCCGAGGGTCACCAAGATCTCATCCTTCGACCAGAACCCGGCGAAGGGGATGATCCCAGCGAGTGCTAGGGACCCGATCAAGAACGTGACGTAGGTGCGCGGCATGAACTTGCGCAGTCCACCCATGTCGGACATGTTGTTCGAGTGGACGGCGTGGATCACCGACCCGGCCCCGAGGAAGAGCAGAGCCTTGAAGAAAGCGTGTGTGAAGAGATGGAAAACACCCGCCGTGTAGCCACCGGCGGCTACCGCGGTCATCATGTAGCCGAGCTGGGACACGGTCGAGTAGGCCAGCACCTTCTTGATGTCATCGGCGACGAGCGCCAACAACCCCATCGCAAAGAGCGTGATCGTGCCGACCGCCACCATGATCGGTCGGATATCAGTAGCGAGGTTCTGATAGAGCGGGAACGTCCGCGCCATCAAGTAGATACCGGCCGTCACCATCGTGGCCGCGTGCATGAGTGCGGAAACCGGAGTTGGCCCTGCCATGGCATCCGGCAACCAGATGTGAAGCGGGAACTGGGCGCTCTTGCCCATCGCGCCGAAGAACAACAACAGGCCCGCCGCGGCTGCCACGACCGACAGTTCGTCCGCATGCTCTATGGCCGCAAGTGAGAGGTCGCTGAACCGGAAGCTACCGATCGTGACGCCCACGATGATGGCCCCGATGATCAGCCCGACGTCGGCCACCTTGTTGGTGAAGAACGCCTTCATGCCGGCGGATGAGTTCTCCTTCTGCTCCCAGTAGTGACCGATGAGCAGATACGAGGCAACACCGACCCCTTCCCAACCAACGATCAACTGCACGAGGTTGGGTGCACCGACCAGGACCAGCATCGATCCGGCGAAGATGGTGAACGAGGCGAAGAACCAGGTGACCCGGACATCGCCTTCCATGTATCCGACCGCGTAGATGAAGATCACCAGTCCCACGAACGAGACGACGAAGTACATCATGATCGAGAGACCGTCGACCACCCACCCGAGTTCGAAGACCAGGTCGCTACCGATCTCGGCGATGGTGACCGCGCCTTCGTAAACGACACCCTTGGTGATGTTGAGTATGAACAACACCGTCGCCCAGACCGTGTTGAAGGCAAGCATGGCGATGGCGATCTCTGCACCGAGGAACTTCATGCGCTTGCCGAAGAAAATGATCCCCAGGACCGCGAACCACGGGATCACCAACATGATCCAGGCGTACTCAGCCCAGAAGCCGGACGTGTACTCGGCGACGACTCCGTGGACTTCCTCTTCAGCGGCGGCAAGCAAGAAGTTCGTCATGTCACCACTTCATCAGGTTGAACTCGTCGACATTTGCAGTGGCCCGGTTGCGGAAGATGAGCAACACGATGGCCAGACCGATTCCCACCTCTGCGGCCGCGACCGTGATGACGAAGATGGCAAACACCTGACCGGTCGCAAGGCTGTCACGGAGCATCGCCTCGAACGCAACGAGGTTGATGTTGACTGCATTGAGCATCAACTCGATGGCGAGCAATACCAGCACGGCATTCCTACGGGCCAACAGTCCGTAAACCCCAAGTGAAAACAGCAACGCGGCTAGAACCAGGATGGGCGCAATGGTCATGGCGAGCCCTCCGGGCTCGAGTCGCGAGTCGCGAGTCGCGAGTCGCGCGACACGCGACTAGAAACTCGCGACTCGGTGAGCGCAGCGAACTGCCTCATACCCGCTCCTCCGACTCTGCGGGAGTGGCATCCTTGCGGGCCACGGTGATACCGCCGATCAACGCAGCGAGGAGAACAAACGACACGATCTCGAACGGTAGAACGAACCGGCCCAGAATCGACTCGCCGAGAAGCTCCGTCGTGGTCGGAACACCGACATCTTGGATGGGCTCTGAGCCGAAGAAATCGATCGCCACCCACGACATGAGCAAGAACAATGCCCCGGACACGACCGCGGCCAGGCCTTTGCGGTTGTTGTCGAGGCTGGTGTCGTAGCCGATAGGGGCTCTGGTAATCATGATTCCGAACAGGAACAGCACGATGACTGCCCCGATATAGACGAGAACCAATACCCAGGCGACGAACTCGGCGGAAAGAAGCAAGAACAAGACCGCGGTGCCGGCCAGAGTGCCCACGAGGTACAGGGCGGCGTGAACAACGTTCTTGGACGTGACGACTCGCAAAGCTGCGGCCGCAACGCTCAGACCGACGACGAGAAAGACCCAGTTCGTGGGCTCAGAGAACCAGTCGCTCATGTGGCCCTCCCTTCGGTCGGGGTGGCTGGTCGCGAGTGGCTGGTCGCGAGTCTCATGAGTTGGGCTCCAGACCGGGAGGTTCTGGCACGGTCTCCATCCAATCCTGGAGACGATCCATGTCGTGCATCATCGCACCCATCTTGTACTCCGAGTACTCGTACTCGGGAGTCCAGAAAAGAGCATCAAACGGACAAACCTCAACGCAGATGCCGCAATACATGCAGAGGGCATAGTCGATGTCGAAACGATCGAGGGTTGCTCGCTTCTTGACACGGCCGCCGGGCTTCGAGGGTGGTTGCTCTTCCTTGTGACCCTCGATATAGATACACCAATCGGGGCACGACCGGGCGCACAGCATGCAGACCGTACAGGCGTCCTGTTCGAGAGCGATCACTCCCCTGGCCCTGGGGACGGGGGTCTCCTTCTCCAGCGGGTAGTTCACAGTCACAGGCTTGGTGAAAAGCGTTTTCAACGTCACGGTCATTCCGGTCAACAGGCCGGACCCGAAGAAGTTGGGGAGGCGGATCCGCATCAGAACACCACCTTGAAGATGCCGGTTACTGCGATGTTGGCGAGTGACAAGGGGATCAGCCACTTCCAGGCGAAGGTCTGCAGCTGATCCTCACGGAGCCTCGGGAAAGTCCACCTGAACCAGATCATCAGGAATGCCAGAGCAAAGATCTTCACCAGGAGTACGAGCGGGCCCCAGATTTCGGGGTTGAGGCCGGGGAAGTGGTAGCCGCCGAGGAAGAGCGTTGCGGCGATGGCGGACATCCCGAACATGCTGGCGTACTCGGCCAGGAAGAAAAACAGAAAACGGAATCCCGTGTACTCGGTCACGAACCCCATGACGAGTTCCGATTCGGCCACCGGCAGGTCGAAGGGGATACGGCTCAGCTCGGCGAGGGCCGCGGTCATGAAAACCAGGAAACCTACGAACTGCACGAAGACATAAGGGACCACGATGCCGGTACCGAACACCTCGAAATCGGCCTGGGCTTCGACGATTCCCACCATCGACATCGTCCCGGCCTGGATGACCACACCCACGACGGCCAGAATGAGCGGCAGTTCGTAGGCGATGAGCTGGCCGGCGGCCCGCAATCCGCCCATCAGGGAGTACTTGTTCGCTGAGGACCATCCGGCCATGAGCACACCGACGGTGCTGATAGATGAAATGGCTAGAACGTAGAAGATCCCCAGATCGAGGTCGCGGACGATGAGGTCGGGAGAGAACGGGATCACGACGAATAAGGCAACGGTCGACAACATCACGAGAGCAGGAGCCCAGCGGAAGACCTGCCGGTCTGCTTCTTCGGGAATGATGTCTTCCTTCTGGAAGAACTTGATGCCGTCGGCGATGAGCTGTGCCCATCCCCAGCGACCACCGGCGAAATACGGTCCGATGCGGGCCTGCATGTGGGCAGAGATCTTCAGCTCTGCATAGCCGACCACCAGCGCAGAAGTGAGAACAATCGCCACAACCACGGCCATCTTGAGCGCCAGCAGAATCCAGAAATTGGCGAGAAGATCAGACATGCGGCACCTCCGGTGCCGAGTCGCGAGTCGCGGGTCGCGGGTCGCGTGCAATCGGTCGCGGGTCTAGCCACTCGCGACTCGCGACTCGCGGAGTCGCTTCGATGTAATCGAAGCGGCTCATCTATCCACATCCCCGAGCACGAAGTCCAGGCTGCCCATGATCGCCACGATGTCGGGGATCAGGGTGTTTTCCAGGAGAGGGGGCATGATCGAGATGTTGTTGAAAGAAGCCGAACGGATCTTCACTCGGTATGGCACCTGGCCGCCTTCCGAGATGACGTGGTAGCCCATCTCCCCCTTCGGATTCTCGGCCCGAACGTAGGTTTCGCCCTTGGGTACTTTGATTACTCTCGGAACCTTGGCCTGCAACGGCCCGGACGGCATTTTGTCGACCGCTTGCTTGATCAGGTTGGCCGACTCGCGAATCTCGGCCAGTCGCACCCACCAGCGATCCCAGCAGTCGCCCGTCTCGGCCGTGACAACCTCGAAGTCGAGTTGGTCGTAGGGCAGGTAGTCGGCCTTCTTGCGAAGGTCGAAGTCGACGCCCGATGCCCGCAGGTTCGGCCCGGTCACACCGTAGGCGAGGGCCATCTCGGGTGTCAGAATCCCAACGCCCTTGGTGCGAGCGAGGATCACCTCATTGCCGGCGACGAGGTCTTCGAGTTCGTCCGCGGTGGTGAGTACAAGGTCCATTACGTCGGCGGTGTCCTGGAGGAACCCCTTCGGCAGGTCCTGAGATAGTTTCTTCTGCGTGGGACCGGCGCCGGCATTGGGCTTCACGCCGCCGATCCGGTTGAAGTTCGGATGGAACCGGCCACCGGTGAGGCCTTCCATGAGGTCGAGCACCCGTTCCCGTTCGCGGAGGGCGTACATGAGTGGGGTCGACGCCCCCAACTCGAGCGGGTAGGCACCCATGAACATCAGGTGGCTCGAGAGTCGAGTCATCTCGGTGAGGATGAGGCGGATGAACTGCGCCCGGGCCGGCACCTCGAGACCCATGAGTTTTTCCGTAGCAACCAGGAAAGGAATCTCGTTGGCATATCCGGACACCCACTCGATCCGGTTGATCAGCGAGATGATCTGGGGATAGGTGCGGACCTCGCTGAGTTTCTCGTACCCGCGGTGCATATACCCGATCACCGGCTGAACGTCGTAGACCTGTTCACCATCGACCTTGGCGACCAGGCGGAGCACGCCGTGCGTCGAGGGATGCTGCGGACCGATATTGAGAGTCATGTCGGGCGTCTCGAGTTCGATCGCCACGGCGGCCTCAGACAGATGGTGAAGGGTGTTGCGGTCGAGCATCAGGCGTCCGGGTTCTCGAAGCTTGGGCCATCTGCGGCCGGTTTCTCGGGCATATCCTCAACGTCTACGTCGCCCGGCCAGGGTTTCACCTCACGGCTGATCAACGGATAGGACTTCTTGAGGGGGTGGCCGGAGAAATCTGATGTGAGGTAGAGCTTGACGAGGTTCGGATGACCCGCGAAATCCAACTCGAACATCTCGGCCGCCTCTCGCTCATGCCAGTTGGCACCCGGGTAGATGTCCATAACGGAGTCGACGACCGCATCGTCCTTGGGGACGTTGGTGCTGAGGATGACGATCTGACCATCGGTGATGTTCGAAACCGCGCACATGACCTCGTAGCGCTCTTCGACCTCCTCGGCCGGCGGATCACCAACGACGACCTCGTTGGTCCAGTCCACTGCCGACAGCCAGGAAAAGAACGCTAGGCCCGCTTCATCACGCGCGGCTGTGACCGCCTCGCGCCAGCGTTCGCGGGCAACGTAGACCTTGACCGTGCCGAAGTCGGCCGAATGGTCGGAGGCCCCGACGATGGAGGCCACCGAGGCCGCGAAGTCTTCGATGGACTCAAGCGAGTTGTTCGTCACGATGCGTCCATTTGTCTTGCATGTTTTCGTTCTGGATCTTCTTCTGGAGCAGGATGATGGCTTCCATCAGGGCCTCGGGGCGCGGCGGGCATCCCGGGACATAGACGTCGATGGGGATGATCTGATCGACGCCCTTGGTGACCGAGTACGAGTCCCAGTACGGCCCCCCGCTATTCGAGCAAGAACCCATGGAGATCACGTACTTCGGGTCGGGCATCTGGTCGTAGATCCGCTTCACCGCAGGCGCCATCTTGTCCGTCAGGGTTCCGGCCACGACCATCAGGTCGGCCTGGCGCGGTGATGCGGGCATGGGGATGATTCCGAACCGCATCATGTCGTAGCGGGGGCCGGCGGCCGCCAGCATCTCGACCGAACAGCAAGCGAGCCCGAACTGGAACATCCACAGTGAGTATTTCCGTCCCCAGTTCAGCAGCCAGGAGGCCGGCTTCGGCATCCCGAATTTCTCTATCACTCCCACCGGAGGACTCCCTTGCGGATGGCAAAGATCAGACCCATGAGAAGGATCCAAATGAATATCAGCATCTCTACCAAGCCGAACACACCCAAGCTCTCCAGTTGGATCGCCCACGGGAAGATGAACACTGCTTCAACATCGAAGATGACGAACAGGAGGCCGAACACGTAATACCGGATGTAGGACTGGTGCCAGCCTTCGCCAACCGGATCAACCCCGCACTCATAGGTCTTCAGCTTGGCCGGAGAAGGATTGGACGGGCGCAAGAGGGAGGCGACGCCGAGCATGACGATGACAAGTACAACGCCGAGGGCGGCGAACGACCCCACGGTGATGTAATCCTGAAAATACCCGTTCACGCCTACTCCGCTCTTCCCTCATGAAACAAGGGCGCTCCCGCCCTCGGATCGGCTCGGAGTCTAGACCGACAAGGGGTCTGCCCAAAGTGATGAGTAGTCGTGGGTGGTCAGTGGCGGGTCGCGAGTAACGAACCGCAGAAACTGGGCTGCGACGATTCAGCCCGATGCGGGGAGAGAGAACTCGAAAATGCTCTCACCCTGGTCGTAGCGATATGTCAGATCGCCGCCCATGAGACCTGCTAGTTGATGAGAGATCGTTAGTCCAAGCCCAAGGGCGGCGGTGAGGCCGGGAGCATCGGCAGCCCGCTGGCGGGGCAGGAAGATACGCTCCCTGTCGGAAGGCGCCACTCCTTCGCCATCGTCAATGACCCGGGCGACTGCAAAGCCTTCAGCTCTCGAGAGCTCCACCCGAATGGACTCGCCGCCGTATCGCATGGCGTTCGTGATCAGATTACGGAAGATCTGGCGGACTCGATTCGGATCAC
>JBLYYS010000045.1:0-3502 GCA_048550235.1 Acidimicrobiia bacterium
CAGAACCAGCATGTCCACAGAATACGTCGTTGTCTAGGCTATCGATCATGCTGCGGCACCTCCCCTCCGTCGACGGTCTCATCCGTGAGATCGACTCTCCCCTTCCCGTGACACTTGTCACCGAAGTTGCCCGCCGCGCCATCGATGAAGCTCGAGAACTCCTCACCGCCGGTGAATCGGCCGACGCCCGGGAACTGGCAGCCGCGAAGCTATCCCGCTTAGAGCTCACCCGACCACAGGCGGTTGTCAACGCGACCGGTGTTCTCCTCCATACCAACCTCGGTCGTGCCCCCCTTGCACCCGCGGCAGCATTGGCCGCTCAGCGGGCTGCTACCGGATACGGGAACCTCGAGTTCGATCTTGCAACTGGGAGGCGAGGAGGTCGTGGTGCCTACGTGCAGGACCTCCTGTGCTCTTTGACCGGCGCTGAGGCAGCCGCGGTCGTCGGGAACAACGCCGGGGCACTACTGCTGACCCTGGCCGCGATCGGCGGCACCGGAGAGGTACCGGTTTCCCGAGGCGAACTCATCGAGATTGGCGGCTCGTACCGGCTGCCCGAGCTGATGGGAGCGGGCCGCGCACGCATGGTCGAGGTAGGTACGACCAATAGAACCCGCAAATCCGACTACCAGCGCGCAGTGACTGCTGAGACGAGCCTTCTTCTCAAAGTGCACCCATCGAACTACCGGGTGATGGGATTCGCCGAAGACACCCCGCTGGATGATCTGGTGGACGTTGGACATACGCACAGTGTGCCGGTGGCCTTCGACATCGGGTCCGGTCTACTCGACGCAGGCGTGCCGTGGCTGGAAGGCGCGCCACCCGCTTGGCTCAAAGACGAACCGGGCGTCAGGCAAGCGCTGGCCACCGGCGTCGATATCGTTACGTTCTCGGGCGACAAGCTCGTGGGAGGACCACAGGCGGGAATCATCGTTGGCTCCCGGGAAGCAGTCACCACCATGACCACCCACCCGATCGCGCGGGCGTTGCGAATCGATGGACCCAACCTGGCGGCGCTGGCCGTGACGCTCGAATTGTACGCGGACGGCCGAGGAGGAGAGATCCCCTTCTGGGAGATGGCAACCCGATCCGATGAGGAACTCCGGACCAGGCTCGAGATGCTGCAGGCAGCGGTCGGCGGTGAGATCCGCCAGGCAAGTTCAGTACCGGGAGCAGGCTCGGTGCCCGGAGCAGAGCTACCGACTCCAGTGCTGGCAGTCGACGACGTCAACGTCGATGCAGCCTGGGACCGCCTATTGACCGCGAGCCCCCCGATTGTGGCGAGGCGAGACGCAGGTGTGTTGATCATCGATCTGCGGGCCGTCCCCATCGAGGCCGATGGCGCCGTCCTAGTCGCGCTGGAAGCTGCATGCCGGTAATCGGTACCGCCGGACACGTTGATCACGGAAAGTCCACGCTTGTTGAGGGTCTGACCGGCCGCGACCCGGACCGATGGGACGAGGAGAAGCGACGCGGCCTCACCATCGATCTCGGCTTTGCCTGGACGACCCTCCCAGACGGAACCGAGGTCTCGTTCGTGGATGTGCCGGGCCATGAACGGTTCATCAAGAACATGCTGGCCGGTACAGAGGCCATCGACGTCGCCCTATTCGTCGTCGCCGCCGATGAGGGCTGGATGCCGCAATCCGAGGAGCACCTGGCCGTTCTCGACCTGCTTGGAGTGGAACACGGCGTGGTGGCAGTCACAAAGACAGACCGGGTCGACGACGATCTGCTGGAACTCGCCATGCTCGAGGTGCAGGAGCATTTGGAGGGAACCGTGTTCGAGCGCGCTCCCTTGATCGGCGTGGCCGCGCCGACCAAAGAGGGCTATCCGGAACTACTCGATCACCTGGTTGCAGCAGTCGAGGCAGCGACGAGCGGTCCCACACCGAGCGGTAGGTCCCGGATGTGGATCGACAGGGCATTCACGATCTCCGGAGCGGGAACGGTCGTCACCGGCACACTCACGGATGGTCCGGTTGAGGTGGGCGATCGACTCGTCCTGTGGCCGGGTGAGCACGAGGTACGTGTGCGCGGGCTGCAATCCCACGAGAAGGAACTCGATTCGGTGAGCAGCACGAGTCGCTGTGCCGTGAACCTCGCCGGCTTGGAGCGGCAGGAGGTACAACGAGGTCACATGCTCGGACTTCCCGGTCAGTGGGCGCCGTCGGACTTGCTGCTCGTCGACATAACGACCGCCCGCTATCTCGAGGAGCCCCTCACAAACCGCGGGGCGTACCACCTCCACCTCGGATCGGGATCGTGGCCGGTAGGACTCCGACTCGCTGATGAGGACGAATCCTCGCCAACGAGAGCAGCCCTCCTACGACTCCCCGAGAGAATCCCGGTCGTCAGCGGAGATCGCTTCATCCTCCGTGAGACGGGCCGCCGCGCCGTCGTTGGGGGCGGACAAGTCCTTGACCCGGCGCCTAGTCCGAAGCGAGCCGACGTCCTCGAGTCTCTGGACCTACTTCGCCCGGCAGTGATCGCCGGTCCAGACGCGGTCGCAGGAGCTCTCCTACATACCCGGCGTACGGATTCCCTCGACCGCCTGTCCTCACACTCGGGAGGAGGGAGTCCCCAGGATGCTGTCGTGGTCAGGGGGCATGCCCTGGCGAGAACGAGGGCCGAGGAAATCACTGCGCGGGCCATAACCCTCGCACGTGCGTTCCAGGAAGAGAATCCGCTCCGGCCCGGCATCCAGAAGGCGAGCCTCGCCAGCAGGCTGAGCCTGAGTCTCGCTCTTCTAGAAGCGTTGATCGAGGCGAGCACCGACCTGCGCGACGAAGGGGCCACAGTTGCCACCTCCGATTTTGAAGGAGGAATCGACTCCGAAAGAGAGGAGGAGTGGGAGGCTCTGCGCGACCGCCTCGTGGCGGCCGGACGCACCGTCCCAAGAATCAAGGAGTTGGGAATCGATCCCGATCTACTTCACGCCTTGTTGCGGGACGGTAGGGCCGTCCGGGTCGGCCCGGAACTCATCTACCTGCCGGAGCAACTCGCCGATCTATCCGCCGCATTACGGGAGATGCCTGCTCCATTCACAGTCGCGGAGTTCCGAGATCACTTCGAGCTATCCAGGAAATACGCCGTCCCGCTCCTCGAATGGATGGACGCCAACGGCGTCACGGAGCGGGACGGTGATGTTCGAACCGTTCGAAGCGGCTAGACCGCTACAGAACGTCGATCGGGTTCGGTGAGTCCTCCCCAAATGCCGTACGGTTCGCGAATTCGAACTGCATAGTTCAGACATTCGCCGACAACCGGACAAACCTGACAGATCGCCTTCGCCCTTGCTTCTCGCCGCTCACGTTCGTCCTTGCGTTCAAACGTGCTGGGCGGGAAAAACAAGTGCGAATGATTGCCTCTGCAGAGCGCAGCAGACTGCCAGTCGCTCACCTCAGCTCCTTCCTCCAGACCGGGGTTCGGAGCGTCAACCTACCAGCGGGTTATTGACGTGACCAGGAAATATTTGGCTCACGTACGGGAGATTTTCGCG
>JBLYYS010000046.1:0-9904 GCA_048550235.1 Acidimicrobiia bacterium
CACGCTACGGCGGAGCCTCCGACGGAGTGGAGCACTCGCCGGCAGGCTCGGGTCACTTGGATTGTGGAGGCGGCCGGCTCCCACCCCTGTCGCCTCGGAAGTCACCGCGGGAGCGCTGGTAGTGGCCGTCTCCTCCGGGCTGAGCTTGCGCGGTTCGCTGGAGTTGGTTGCCGACATCCTGGATGCACCTGCAGGCGCTGAGTTGGCGGCGGTCTTGCGCGACGCCAATCGCATCGGACTCAGTGCTGCTCTCGCCAGAGCGACCGGGAACCTGGCTCCACTGTTTGGGCGAGTGGCGAGGGCAACGATGAGCGGTGCACCCATCAGCGCCTCAATCGCCGGCTATCTCGCCGAGGAGCGAGGCCTGCGAAGGGCAAAACGGCTAGAGGCCGCACGTCGGCTCCCGGTCCGTCTGACCGTACCCCTGGCGTTGCTCATCCTCCCAGGGTTCGTATTGCTCGCCGCCGGGCCGGCAGTGCTCCACTCGTTTGAAGCGATGCTCGGGCCACTCATGCCTTGATCTTCCCCCGGAGCCGGTCGGACACCGGTCAGCGCCCCGGCCTGTGCCGGGCCGATAGAAAGGATCGAACCCCATGTGGGCTCTCGTTCTCAATGAAGAAGGCCAAAGCACCGTGGAGTATGTGCTCGTGGTCCTTGCCGCCGCCGCTCTTGCGATGGCCCTGATCACATGGATCGGTGGATCGAGTTTGATTCCGTCGTTCTTCTCATCGGTAATGAATAAGGTCATTGGCTTCGTTCGGTGAAGTCGTTTGCGACGGAGCGAGGATCCGCGTCGGTCGAGTTCGCGTTGGTGCTCCCTGTCCTGGTGCTGGTGCTTGTCGCGGTCGTAGAGGTGGCGGTGGTGGGACGGGTCCAACTCGAACTGATCGGGGCGGCCAGGCAGGGGGCCAGGGTGGCTGCGACCCATCCCGACCCAGTGCAGGCGGTGGAGGCAGTCCATCAAGCTCTCGACGACGGTCTCGAGCCGAACGTGATCGTGACGGTTGCGAGACCGGCGATTGTGGGTCGGCAGGCAATCGTCGAAGTGGAGTTGCGCTATCGGGTCCTCGCTCCTCTCTTCGGTGGCGTTCCGCTGCGCCTGTCCGCTCGGTCGGTGATGAGAGTGGAACGATGAGTCAGGATGAGGGGTCCGCCTCGTTGGTTGCCGTCACCCTGGTCGGTCTCCTGGCCCTGTTGGCAGTCGGACTGGCGGCAGTTGGCCTTCTGCTGGCCGCAGCTGGTCGCGCTCAGACCGCGGCCGACGCGGCGGCTCTTGCGGCTGCCCCGCTCACGTTCTATTCATTCGGCTCGACGAACAGCCCCTACGGCGAAGCGGCCCGGTATGCGGATCTGAACGGAGCCAGGTTGGTTGGATGCGGTGGATGCGCGGTAGATCGATCGTGGCGTCCCCGTACGGTCGAGATCGAGGTAGCGGTTGATGTCGAACTCCCCGGCTTCGGGACTGTGGGAGTGTCGGCGTTGGCCGCGGCCGAGTTCGTGCCTGCGCAACTTCTCGGAGCGCCTTGAGCCCTGGTGCCGATGCGGTAGCGTCCCTGTATGACCGAATGGCACGCGGCCCAACTGGATGAGATCGCAGAAGGACTGGGCACAGACCTGTCCTCCGGACTGTCGAGATCGGAAGCGATCCGGCGTTTGGCAGAAGTCGGGCCGAATGAGTTGGGAGGCAGTGAGGGTCCCGGCCGATGGCGAATACTCGCCTCACAGTTCACCGACATGCTCATCCTCGTTCTGCTGATCGCCGCCATCGTCAGTGGTGTTCTGCTGCAGGAATGGATTGACGCCGGCGTGATTCTGGCAATCGTCGTTCTCAATGCGGTCATCGGATTCACACAGGAGGTGCGTGCCGAAGACGCTCTTGCTCGCTTGAAAGAGATGGCTGCACCCAAGGCACTCGTTGTACGCGATGGTCTCGAGATAGACGTGCCCGCAGCAGATGTGGTGCCGGGAGATCTGCTGGTACTCGAGGCGGGCGACAAGGTGGCGGCCGACGCCCGGGTCGTCGAGGAGATCCACCTTCAGTTGGAGGAAGCGGCATTGACCGGAGAGAGCCTCCCTGTATCGAAGTCGATCAAGTCGGTTTCGCTCGAAGCGGTTGTCGGAGACCGTCGTTCGATGCTGTTTGCGGGGACGGTTGTCGCCGCCGGTAGGGGCAAGGCGGTGGTGACGGGAACCGGTCGTGCAACCGAGATGGGCAAAATCGCGGAGTTGCTCGAACCCGAAGAGCAGCCGTCTCCGCTGTCAATCGAACTCGCGCGCGTCGGGCGCCGGATCGCCTGGATCACCCTTGGTATCGCGCTTGTCATCTTCGCGCTTGGGATGGCCCGGGATCCTTCGGCGGAGAGTGTTCAGAAGATGTTCCTGATCGCGGTCGCGCTGGCAGTGGCGGCTATTCCGGAAGGACTCCCTGCTGTCGTGACGGTGACTCTCGCCCGCGGGGTGCAGTCGATGGCGAAGAGCAATGCCATTGTCAGGCGACTCCCCGCAGTGGAGGCGCTTGGGGCCGCCTCTGTGATTTGTACCGATAAGACGGGAACACTGACCCGCAATGAGATGCGCGTCCAGGTTCTCGACTTCGCCGATCTTGCGACCGGACCTGCCGAAGTCGAGGGAGCCGACCCGCGTGTGTGGCGGTATGCCCAGGTCGCCGCCTTGTGCAGCGATGCGCGGCAGGGGACGGATGGCTACCTGGGCGATCCAACCGAGATAGCGATCCTCAAATCGGTGGATCCGACGCTATTACGCGTGAACGAGACACGAACCGCATGTCCCCGACTCGACGAGGTGGCCTTTGACTCCTCTCGCAAGTTGATGACGACCCTCCATCCGGTGAACGGGCAGTACCTCATCGCTACCAAGGGCGCTCCCGAAGTCGTTCTCAGCCGGTGTTCTCGTTTCGAGGCTGTCGAGGGATTGCGTCCTCTCGATGATCGTCGGCGTTCGTCGGCGCTTTCCAGAGCAGAGGAATTCGCCGCGCGCGGCCTGAGAACCCTCGGTTTTGCCTATCGGATAGTCGACGATCTTCCGGCCGACCTATCTGCATTCGAAGAGGATCTGGTGTTTGTGTCGCTGGCCGGAATGAGCGATGAGCTTCGCCCGGAGACGAGGGGCGCCATTCAGGACGCCAACTCCGCCGGCGTCCGGGTTGTGATGGTCACCGGTGATCATGTAGTAACCGCCGGTGCGATCGGCGCCGATCTGGGTCTGCTCGAGGACCGTGACTCTTTGTCGGGTAGTGACTTGCGCGCGATGGAGCAGGAGGATCTGGATGCGGTCGTCGAGGACGTGGCCGTTTACGCCAGGGTCGATCCAGCCGACAAAGTGAAGATCGTCAAAGCGTGGAAGTCGACGGGCGCGATCGTCGCTATGACCGGTGACGGCGTCAACGATGCTCCTGCCCTGCAGGCGGCGGACATAGGTGTCGCCATGGGGAGCGGAACCGATGTAGCGAAGGAAGCGGCCGACATGGTGCTGGCAGACGACAACTTCGCCACGATCATCCGGGCGGTTTCCGAGGGCCGAGCGATCTTCTCGAACCTGAAGAAGGTTGTCTACTTCTTGCTGAGCGCGAATGTGTCCGAGGTGCTCGTGATGTTCTTCGGCTTCCTCTTCTTCGGAGCATTGGGCGAACCTCTCCTGGCGACCCAGTTGCTATGGATCAACCTCGTTACGGATGGCCTGCCTGCTCTGGCATTGGGAATCGACGTTCCTGTACCGGGCCTGATGGAGCAGTCGCCCGATGAACGGCGGAATATCCTCAGCGTGCCCCATCAGTTGCGGCTGCTATGGCAAGGAGCCTTCCTGGCCGCGGGGGCGTTGGGAGCTCTAGTTTGGGCGCACTACGTGCAGGGAGCAGAGTGGGAGTACGTCAGAACACTGGTGTTCACGACGCTCGTCACCGCTCAACTTGCCCACATCTACAACGTGCGGGCCCAGGGAACCTCGGTGTGGAAGATCGGAGTCGGGGGCAACCCGGTCCTCACCTGGGGAGTCTTCGGTTCGCTGGCCCTGCACCTGGTCGTCCTCTACACGCCGCTTGGGAACCGGTTGTTTGAGACGGTCCCGATCGATCTGGTCGACTGGCTGGCCGTGGCGGTCCTCACAGTGGTCCCGTTCCTGGGTGTGGATGCAGTCAAGCGAGCAACCCTCCGCCGGCACCCGACCGGCTCAACCGCCCGTGACTGAAACCCTTCGGGGGGCTATTGGTTGAGGAGGCCGTCGCTCAGATCCTCAAAGACAGCCTGGGCTTCGTCGTTGAGGTGAACCACGGAGGCAGCTCCGGCTGTTCCTATCGTTCCGGGGACGACGATATTGGTCAGTGTGATCGGGTTCAACTCGTAGGCAGATGCCGCCAGCGTCAAGAGTGCTTCGGGTGTCAGGTCCGTCCAGGCGTGTTCGGTCAGGATCTCGAGCAGGGCCGGCAGGTTCTCGATTCCTCGTCGCTGCGCCTCGAACAGCGCTGCCTTCATGATCAATCCATGATGCAACTGCCTGGTCAAGTCGCCGCCGGCGATCGTCCGGTTGCGGGCGAAGGCAAGTGCATCAGCTCCGTCGACATGCTGTTCGCCGGCGCTGAAGTAGGCCTTGGACTTCGGTTCCGCCATCGCGAACGGGATATCGAGGACGAATCCCCCAAAGGCATCCACCAGATCTACGAAGCCCTTGAAACCGGTCACGATGTAGCCTTCGAAGTCCAGACCGGTGAGAATCTCTGCTGTCTCCACCACCACCTCCGGTCCACGGGAAGCCATTACGTTGGTGAATTTGGCGCGGCCGCCGTACGAGGCTTCGACCCAGGAATCCCTCGGGATCCCGACGATTGCGCCATCGGCGTCCGCAGGGGATGTGGCGACGATATGGAGGCTGTCCGCCCGCAGCCGCAGTTGGTCCTCGCCGGGTCTGGCGTCTGATCCGATCACGAAGACGAGCCGGGTTGAATCACCGAAGATTGCCGGTGCATCGAATCGACTCAAACGAGCACCGACGATCTGCCAACCTCCCTCGTTCACCGCCAGCAACACATCGTCGCCGGCCGCAACGACTGCGATTTCTGTCTCGAGCACGACCCCGAGATGGGCGGCGCCATCAACATCGACCGACATAGCATCCGTCTCGATGTCGGCGAGCCCCTCGACCAGCGACATGACGGAGGTGTCGGGCCTGCCGACCGATGGGTCGATGATCCAGTGATACAGGTCCTCCACAGCCTCCACCAGCTCTTCCGGGGCGTCTATGACGACCGCCGACACCGTCGGAATCGGAATCGTCGTGGTCGTGCTGGTTGAAGTCGTTGACGACGCGGCGAAGGACGGTATGGAAACAGTGGTGGAGGTGGTCGAACCTGGAGATGCTTCTGAGCAGGCCGAGAAGAGCAGCAGGGCTCCGACGGCCAATGAGATGAGGGATCGATTCATGGAAACCGGCACGGTAGCCAGGGTCTCGAGGTAATCCACATGCGCCGGACCAGGACGCCGGGGCTGCCGATATAATCCCGCCCAGCTTGGCCGTACGGGAGTGAAGGATCTATGAACATGTTTTTCTTATGGGCCGCCCTGGTTATGGGGTTGGCCGCCATTGGGTTGGCGGTCTATTTCGCCCGAGTGGTGCTTGCAGCCAGCCAGGGAAGCGACGAGATGATCGAGATCTCCGCTCACATACGTGCCGGAGCCATGGCCTTCTTGAAGCGGGAGTACACCTGGGTAGCGGTATTCGTCGCGATCATGTTCTTCGTCATAGGGTTCATGCTCGATGACGGATGGCTGCGTGCCCTTGCCTACCTCACTGGTGCGTTGTTGTCAGCGGGCGCAGGTTTCGTTGGCATGCGGATCGCAACGGCAGCCAACGCCAGAACTGCTGAAGCCGCCAGGACCGGCGGCATTCAGAAGGCGCTTCCGTTGGCCTTCCGAGGCGGCGCGGTCATGGGCTTCACCGTCGCCGGTCTCGGCCTCCTCGGTGTGTCCCTCGGGTATCTCATCTTCATCGAGGTCAGCGGCTTCGAGGCTGCCCGTGGAGCGGAGATCGTCGCGGCCATCGGACTCGGAGGGTCCTCTATTGCTCTCTTTGCCCGCGTCGGCGGGGGCATCTACACCAAAGCCGCCGATGTCGGCGCCGACCTGGTCGGCAAAGTTGAGGCCGGTATACCGGAAGACGATCCCCGCAATCCTGCAACGATTGCCGACAACGTTGGCGACAACGTCGGCGACGTGGCCGGGATGGGTGCAGACCTCTTCGAGTCCTACGTCGGTTCTCTAGTCGCTCCGATTGCGTTCGCAGCCCTCGCTTTCTCCGGTGCCGCCTTCCAGGCTGAGGCGATCATCTTCCCGCTGGCCGTTGGGGCGGTCGGAATGCTGGCATCGATCATCGGTTCGTTCCTGGTCAAGCCGAAGTCGGATTCGGATCTGGCTTCTGCCCTTCATCGCGGAACCAACACCGCCATGATCCTCGCGGCAGCCGGAGTGCTGGGCCTCTCCTACTGGATCTTCGGATCGATTGACGATGTGAATCCGCTGGGGCTGTTCATTGCAGTGGTCATCGGTCTCTTGGTGGGATTCGTGATCGGCAAGATCTCGGAGATCTACACGTCCGACCACTACAAAACCGTCAAGGAGATCGCCAGGCAGGCGCAGACCGGACCTGCCACGGTGATCCTCGCAGGTATCGCCGAGGGCAAACGGTCCGCCGCATACTCCGTCATAGTCACTTCCGTGGGTATCGGAGGAGCGTTCTGGGCGGGCGAAATGGCGCTTGGTGATGCCGGCGGCATCTACGGAGTTGCCATTGCCGCCATCGGCGTTTTGGCCACTCTCGGGATCACGATCGCAGTTGACGCCTACGGACCCATCGCCGACAACGCAGGTGGTATCGCCGAGATGACACACCTGCCACCGGAGGTTCGGGAGGCGACCGATGCCCTCGACTCACTGGGTAACACCACAGCAGCCGTCGCCAAGGGCTTCGCCATCGGTTCGGCGGCCGTCACGGCACTTGCCCTGTTCTCAACATTCACGCAGGCGATCGGCAATGCAGCGGTCAAGGCCGGCGTCGCCAATCCGCTCGCCGACGGAATCAACATCATGAACGTCGAGACAACGATCGGGCTGTTCCTCGGAGCGATGTTCCCTTTCCTATTCTCGGGAATGACGATCAACGCCGTCGGCCGTGCCGCCAATGAGATGATCGAAGAGGTGCGACGTCAGTTCCGGGAGATCCCCGGCCTCCGCGAAGGGAAGGAAGGCGTCAAGGCCGAGTATGCCAAATGCGTAGACATCGCAACGGCAGGTGCTCTGCGCGAGATGGTGCTTCCCGGAGCACTGGCAATCATCCTCCCGCTGTTGATCGGCTTCATCAACGTTGAGGCTCTTGGTGGGTTCCTCGCCGGAGCTCTTGTCACCGGATTCCTGCTGGCCATCTACATGGCGAACGCGGGCGGTGCCTGGGACAACGCCAAGAAGTTCATTGAAGCGGGCGCATTCGGAGGAAAAGGCTCCGATGCCCACACCGCCGCGGTGATCGGCGATACCGTCGGTGATCCCTTCAAGGACACCTCAGGTCCGGCCATGAACATCGTGATCAAGGTCATGACGATCGTGAGCCTGATTTTTGCCTCGGCCTTCGTAGGCTGAACCTGCGCAGTCTGACTGAGGAGCGTCCCCGGATGTCGCCGGGGGCGCTTCTCTACTTCCGGGCCCGCGGCCATTGCGGAGCCAGCACCAATCTGGATGGCGCAGTTTGGCCGATCGGCACAAACCGGGCATGCTTGCGTGCGATGGAGATCTCGTTCCTTCGCCACGGCGAAACCGAAGCGAATGTTGCCGGCGTCTGGCAAGGAAGCAGGCACGGCGGAGTTCTGACCGATCGGGGCAGGGAGCAGGCGGTCGCTGCCGCCGAAAGGATCTCCAAGAAGCCCTACGACCTGGTGATCACCAGTGGACTTGACCGCGCGGTCCATACCGGCTCAGCCTTGGGAGTCCACACGGAATCCGATCCCGCATGGCAGGAGATGGATCTGGGGGAGTGGGATGGGATGACCTTTGCGGAGATCTCGGAGATCTACGGCGATGAGTTGATTGCCGTCTTTTCCGGCCAACCGGTGGCAATGGGCAGGACCGGCGAAACGATTCTCGAAGCGAACCAGCGAGTCTCCGATGCAATGGAGCGGCTCGAGGGCCGGTTATCCGATGGCGAGCGGGCCCTTGTGGTCACCCACGGCGGCATAATCGAGCAACTCGTCCGGATGCATTGGGGGATTGACGCGCCCACTGCCCCGTTCGCAGGGCCACTCAACACTTCGCTCACCTCGTTTCGGCGGGTATTTGGGAAACTCCGCCTCGCGACATACAACGACACCGCACATCTCGGGTTCGTGAACGATTGGACGGCGGAGCGGATGAGGGATGGGGATCCGCTCATCACCCTCGTGCGGCATGGTGAGACCGATGCCAATGTGCAGGGACGGGTTCAAGGGCAAACGGATTGGGGACTCAACGATCAAGGCAGGATTCAGGCTGCCTCACTTGCCTCGTGGTACGGCCGTCAGGACCACGTCTTCGCCTCGCCGATGGGTCGTGCTGCCGAGACGGCCGCGGCGATAGCGGTGGATGGAGTCACCGAGGTGCCGGAATTCGCCGAACTCAACTTTGGCTCTTGGGAAGGCTTGACCTTCGACGAGGTCCGCACCGAAGCAGCGCATGCCGATCTCGCCGATCGGATATTCATGGATGGCGAGGACCTTCCGAGGGGAGGTGACGGAGAGACCTGGGCTCAACTCATTGCGCGGATGCGGAAGGGGATCGAGCGAGTGGTGGTCAACAACAGCTCGCGCCCGGTGACCATCGTGTCTCACGGCGGTGCCATTCGCGCCTATGTTTTGGGAAACATGGGAGTCGGCTGGCCGGATGCGCTGGATACCGTCGTACCGGCCAACACGGCCGTGACGCGGGTGGTGATCACTCCTCGAGGCCCGGTCCTCGCCGATTACGCCGTCGCTGCCCATCTCGAGTAGCTGATCGAGCGCAGCGGTGGTGAGGTAGTACCTTCTCTCGCATGATTCCGCTCACTGAGATCCAAGCAGCTCGTGAAGTTGTTGCGCCCTACGTCACCAGGACTCCGGTGGTATCCAGCCGGACCCTTTCCGAGCTACTCGGAGTGAAGGTTCTGCTCAAGCTCGAACTATTCCAGAAGACGGGCAGCTTCAAACCCAGAGGAGCGGTCAATCAGTTGATGGCCTTCGAGAATCGGGCGGCAGGTGTCGTTGGGATCAGCGGCGGCAACTTCGCGCAGGGCCTCGCCTACGCCGCCGGCCGATTGGGGGTTCCCTGTCGGGTGGTGATGCCGGAGTCGACACCGCAGAACTACCTGGATGCAACCGAGGGGTACGGTGCTGAAATCGAGCTTGCTCCGACGATTGCGGACGCTTTCGTTCGCTACGGCGAACTGGTAGCCGAGGGTTGGGGCCCGATGCACCCCTTTGACGATCCCAAGATGATGGCCGGCAATGGAACTCTCGGTCTGGAGCTCATCGAACAGGTGCCGGATGTGACGGATGTGGTGGTCTCCATTGGTGGTGGCGGATTCATGGCCGGCGTGACGTCTGCCATGAAGGCTCTGAAACCTGAGGTCCGGGTTTGGGGAGTCGAGACCGGCGGAGCAGACGTCATGGCACAGTCGCTGCGGGCAGGCTCTCCCCAGACGATGACGCCGACATCGATCGCCAAGACCCTCGGTTCGCCGTATGCCGGACGCGTGCCGTTCGAGATAGCCGCAGAACACCTGGAAGAGATCATCGTCGTGCCCGACGCGGAAGCCGTTGAGTCGATGGTGTTCCTCTTCGAGCGCGCCAAGCTCGTGACCGAGCCTGCAGCGGCGTGCACACTGGCAGCTGCACGGC
>JBLYYS010000047.1:0-5665 GCA_048550235.1 Acidimicrobiia bacterium
ACTCCGGTCCCGCCTGAACCACGGACGTTCGCACGAACTCATCCCTGGCGAATGGGAGAACCACGTGGAGTTCCGCACCACGCTCCAGCAGAGCTTCGGCGGCCAGAATGTCGGCCCCGGCGGCGAGAGATCCGAATCCCACCCGGGCGTCGAGTTCGTCAAAGGTTCGGTCAAGTTCCGCCCGGACACTCGATTCTTCTTCAGCGGGGAATCGGCCCATCTTCCCGGCGGGCAGGATCCGGTGCCCGCAGTAGTGAACGACGGCCGGGTTCCGAATGGGATCGAGGATGTCGAGGTCCACCCCTTCTATCCGGCAGACGAGCTTGAGCTGCTTCAGAGTCGTGGCACGTGCCGCGGAGAGGTCCTCGCTGGCCTCCGCAGCAACCTCGAGGGCAGCCCGGGCTCTGTCCAGATCACCGGTGATGAGCGCCGCCTCTGCCTCGGTAGCTGCGTCCCAATAGGC
Organism: Acidimicrobiia bacterium; assembly: GCA_048550235.1. Lineage (GTDB taxonomy): Bacteria > Actinomycetota > Acidimicrobiia > Spongiisociales > JAHEDJ01 > JAHEDJ01. Next base: position 464 of record JBLYYS010000047.1, read on the forward strand.
GTCCCCCTGATCGGGTGGCGTTTCCAGCGCACTCGCCGCCAGATCACGTGCCCGATCACCATTGCCAGCCAGCAGCCACATGGTGGCCGCATTGACACCGTGATAGCGCTCCCGAGTTCGCTCGTAGACACCCTCGTACCCTCGTGCGGCACGCTCGGCCCACTGCGTGCGCTCGGCTAAATCTGCACGGGCCAAGGCTTCGTCCTTGTCCAGGCGGGCCGAAAGTACGGCGATATCCCCAGCCACCTTGGGAGAGAGGGTCGACGGGTCGATCGAACCCAGACCGTATTGCTCGTAGCGCTTCTGAGCCTGGGAGGTAGCGCCAGATCTAGCGAGGGCGAGGACTGCCAGATAGCGAATTTCCGGTGTTGCCTCCCCAACCTCGACGAAACCTGCTGCTCGATCATATGCCTGCAGGTACTCGCCTCTGCGGATGAGATTCCACAAACCGTCGACGGCTTCGCCTTCATCCCCGGTCTTCCGGCGCTCCAGTCCGAGGCGTACCCGGAAGCTCCTGAGATCGTGCACGCTGACCGTCGTCGGCACCAGGGCGCGAACGGTGGCGGTACGACGCGCGCCCAGGGTGGCGGCCAACTCCCCGAAGTAGCGGCCGGCCCCCAACTCAGTCAGTTGTTGGCTCCTGCCCGAGGTGTCGGTAGCAAGGACCTCGACCCGACCTTCTTCGATCCAGTAGACCGAGGAGGCCAGATCGCCCTGCTCGACGATCACGTCGCCGGGCGAGAAGTTCACATAATCCACCTCGTACCCGAGTTCTCCGGGAGCCGGCTCGTAGTCGGTGAGGGAAGGGTCGTGTAGGAGGATCCTCTCTTCGAGATCGGTCAACGCCGGACCAGGCTCGATTCCCAGTTCCTCCCCCAGCTTCGTTCGCAGATCTCTGAAAGCAGCCAGCGCCTCTGCCTGGCGCCCCGAACGGTAGAGGGCGAGCATCAATAGATGCCACATCCGTTCCCTGAACGGGAAGGAATGCACGAGTCCGAACAACTCGCCGATGACCAGATCGTGCTCGCCCGCGGCCAACATCGACTCCATCAAGTGCTCGACTGCCATCAACCGTTCATCCTCGAGCAAACGTGATTCCTGTTCGGCGAAATCGAACTCCCGAACATCATTGAGCGCCGGCGACCGCCATTGGGCCAAAGCGTGGCGGAAGCTCTCGCAGGCCTTGGTTGGATGTCCGAGTGTGTGTAGCTGGATGCCTCGTTGCACTAGTGCCCGAAAACGACTGACGTCCGAGTTCGGACTAGGGATCTCAAGGCGGTAGCCGCCGGATTCGGTCACCACCAACTCGTCTCCAATGGCGGCTCTGAGGCGGTTTATCGCCATGTGGAGGGCAGCATCAGGCCGGGCAACACCAGCTTCCCCCCAGAGCGCCTCGACAATTGAGTCGGTCGCGACGATGTTCGGGGCACTCAGCGCCAGCAGCGCCAGGAGGCCGCGCTGGCGGGCGCCCCCGAGCTTCAGGCTGTGCCCCGCACTGTCGACGGCCTCAACGGCCCCTAGCATCCGCAGGTCCACCACCGACACCACTCTATCGATACGAGCTAGATCGGGGTTGCCCAAGCGTGCAATAGCGCCCATTCCATCAGGGTGCTCGGCGGTCCTAACGAACGGCCAACATCCTCCTTCTCCGAATACCTGCGTGGCGCCGTCTCGCCTCGCGGGAGGTACTCACGCAAGAACGGGAACTTCAGAGTGCGGTGATGCGGCCGAGAAGGCGTTGGACCGGTTTCGGCAGGAGGCCGGCTGCGAATCCCGTGATCTGGCCAACCAACTCCAGGACATCCTGGCTGCCGTCCCAGTGTTCGAGCACGATATCGGAGCCGGCCACTTCGATGATGTGTCGGATGCCGTAGGCCAGCAACAGCGCATCATCGGTCTGACCGATGATCGGAATGAAGTCGGGAACGACATCGATCGGGACCACGATGTATCCCAGAATGGCGCCGAGAATTGCCTTGCTCTTGCGCGGAATACGGTCGTCTCGCATCAGCCTGTAGACGAGCTTGATCAGGTTTGGCAGCGCTAGAGCGGCTTCCTTCATCCACATGCCGCGCAAAGCGACCGGATGGCCGGTCGGGTCGTAGACGGCATCTGGCCGCAGCGGCTCAGTCATCGAACTTCTCCAGGGCTTGTAACGCAGCTCCAATTACAGCCGCGTTCTGACCGTAGCGAGAAATCACTACGGGTGGGACGGCCCGAATTCGTCCGGCATGCATCAGTGCGGTGAGCGCTTCCGTCGCCGGAGCAAGGAGCAGGTCACCTGCCCGCGACGGTCCTCCCCCAACAACGAACAGCTCGGGATCCAGGACGGCTACGAGGTCGGCCATCCCTCGACCGAGCCACCGACCGACGGCCGACCATACTTCCAGCGAGGCCGTATCACCGTCCTGCGCCGCCACCATCAGGTGTACTCCGGAAGGCTTCTCGTCGCCCACAGTCGTTGCCACGGCGCCGCTTGGATCGGCGGCTGCGATCCCACGGGCCCCCGCATCCAACACCGAGCCCGACACCAGGGTTTCCCAACAGCCGTTGCGTCCACACTCACACTCGGGGCCATCTGGATCGACGACCATGTGGCCGAGTTCGCCCGCGAATCCCCTGCCTCGGTAGATGCTCCCGTCGATGATCAGGCCGCCACCGATTCCGGTGCCGAGCATCACCACGACGGCATTCGAGCGCCCTCGGGCGGCCCCGAGACGCAACTCGGCAAAGGCGGCGGCATTGGCATCGTTGTCGGCTGTTGCCGGTCTTCCGATTGCCTTCGTCACGGCCTCCACCAGCGGAGTAGGACCCGGCACGTGGGGGCCCCAGATGTGGACTCCTCCGTTCACAAACCCGGCCGAGCCGATCCCGGCGCCGACGACCTCGTCCGTCAATAGTGCTAATGCCAGCTCTGCGCAGGACTCGGCCACCCGGTCGGCACTCGGAGGAGTCGGGATGCGTCGCAGGTCATCGGAGTCGCCGGCACCATCGACGCGGGCGGCTTTGATGGTTGTACCGCCGACATCGATACCGATCGCGCAGCGCACCATCACTCAGTAAATGTCACTCGCAGCACGCCGCCGGTCAACTTGGCTCCGGCGATACGTCTGCGAAGCAGCGAGTCCGGCAAGACGAACGACCGGCGATAGGGACCCACGGTCACATACAGTTCGCTCCCCCGCCGCAAAACGTCGAGTTCCTCCTCATCAGCGAAGGCCACACCGAGTTCGAGGACTACCTCTTCACCGTCGTCTGTGATCGTGAAAGGGGAGCTCCCCTCGTAACCGTCTATGGGATCCGTGTCGCCGTAGAGCTCCGCGGCGAGTTGACGGAGGCGCGTAACACCGACCATCTCCTGATCGAACAGGCGCAAAGGAAGTATCGACACTTCCTGGAAGGAATCCTCGATCACCTCCATGTGTCTTGCTTGCACCTCACGCCAAGCGTCGAAATAGGTGTCGGTGACAGTCGGCGGCAACACCCGGTTCACCACCACCGCATCGACCGCGTAACCGAACAACCCGAGGTATGTGTAGGTGCGGCGAGCCTCGTTGACGACCATCTTCTCCGGGTTCACCACGAGCCGGGCGGAAGTCACCCGTGAGTCGGACAACAACTCCTTCACACCCTCAACTGCTTCGAAGACGCCCTCGGCCGCATCAAAAACCTCTTCGCCGGGCATAGGAAGGTTGGTCATCCGGGTGAGCACCGGCCGGGCGGCTTTCATCAAACGCCGCTCGGTGGGGAGCACGCGGTCGAAATACCACGACAACACCTCAGGCAGGCTCAGCAACCGCAGGGTCTCGGCTGTCGGAGCGCAGTCGACGATGATCGTGTCGTAGCTGCCGGAATCGGCGTGATCCTTCACCTGGAGAAGTGCGAACAACTCATCCATGCCGGGAAAGACCAGGAACTCCTCGGCTTCGATTCCCTTGACCCCACCCCAGTCGAAGACTTTTTTGAGCTGTTGGTGGATCTCGCCCCAGTGCTTGGCAAGCTGCAATTGGGCATCGATCTGCTGAACGTCGAGACCCTCGAACAACGTGCGAGGCACGTCGCCCAGCGGAAGATCGAAAGCGTCGGCGAGGCTGTGCGCCGGATCGGTGGAGGTAACCAGTGTCCGGTGGCCCAACTCGGCGGCCCGCAATCCGGTTGCTGCCGCCACCGTCGTCTTACCGACGCCCCCCTTGCCGGTCACCAGGACGACGCGCATCAGCCGCCTTGGATTTCTTCGACCCGCTTCTTCAGGCCGCGCAGAGCGGTCCCAACGAGTTGCTTCTCAGCCTGCCTGCGTAAGAATCCCGGCAACGGGAACGAGTAGTCGACCTTGAGGGCATAAACGACTTCGGTGCAGCCTTCATCGAGCTCGTGAAGTTCGTACGAACCCTCCATTTCGGTGATGTCGTCACCCGGCAGTGCGGTCCAGGAAATCCGGGTCGGAACGTCGTACTCATACTCGAGTTCGTAAGAAATCACCTTGACCATGGCGTCCACCTCGAAGCGAGCCTTCTCTGCCAATCCACCTTCGAACTCCGAGGTGACTTCAACGGTACGCATGGCGGTGATCCACTCTGGATAGGTCGGCAGATCGGCGAGCACCGCGAACACGTCCGTCGGAGGGGCGGATATCTCTATTCGTTGAACGGCGCCTTCAGCCATGACCCTTCTTTCTCGGCTGCCGACAGAGTAGCGCCCGGATTGCTGCGGGTCAGCGAACCACACCCATGATCGAGGCGAACTCGAGGTTGACCGCAATCTGCTCCGTGTCGTCCGGGTAGCTGGCGCGAAAGCGTCCGATTCCGGCCTCGAGTTCCTCGGAGTCAATCAGCTGAAGCGTGCTGACGAATCTGGCTCGAAAGGCCTCCTCCCAGGAAACAACCGTTCGGTGGACCGTCTCCACCGTGGTTCCACGGGTGATGCGGCCGACCCCCGCCGACTCGAGGTGTCCGGTGATGTCATCGACATCTGGAAATCTCCGCAGGTCATGGGTGTGGACCGAAGGAAACCAGCTTCCGGTGAACGAAGTCTCGAGATAGTGACGGGTGAAGGTCCAGATCCAGATCCGCCCGCCGGGAGAGACGACACGGCAGGCCTCGTTCAATGCCGTGCGCCAGTCGCCGTAGTGCAAGGACAGGTGGAAGTAGGCCATATCGAAGGAATCGCTTTCGAACGGCAAAGCCTGCGCAACGCCGCCCACCA
>JBLYYS010000048.1:0-4778 GCA_048550235.1 Acidimicrobiia bacterium
GTGGATCATCCCGCACCACACCGCCCGGAACCGGCCGATATGACGCAACCGCATACTCTCCGCGCCTCACATCGACAACGGCGTAGATATGGCGGTGGCCAGTGGCGGCTCGCAGCGCTACGGCGTTGAGAGAGGTGACGGGAACCAAGGGTATGCCCAGGGCAGCCGCCAGGCCTTGGGCGGTCGATAGCCCCACCCGGATCCCGGTGTAGAGGCCGGGGCCGACATCGATCGCGATCGCGTCGAGGTCACCCGGATTCCAGCCGGCCTGGTCGAAACAGAAATCGATGGCCGAGACGATGAACGCTCCATGCCCACGCCGATCGACCCTTCGCGCAGATGCCACTACGGCCCGATCTTCGCCGAGGGCAATCGAAGAGGCGGGGGTGGCAGTCTCAATTGCCAGGACCTTCATTCCGACAGCTCCCCGAGTGGTCGTTCGGTCCACGATCCAGTGGGTCCGAAACGAAGATCGCGCTCGGTTTCGCCCGTGACCTCGATCACGATCTTCAGATGATCATCCGGAAGGCTGGCAGCCACCGCGTCGCCCCATTCGACAACGAGGACCGACTCCCGAGCTTCTTCGAACACATCGAGATCGTCGAATTCGCCCAATGACCCGATGCGGTACACATCAACATGCACGAGCGGAATGAATCCCGACGTGTACTTCCTCATCAGCACGAAGCTGGGACTGGTCACAGGTTCGTCGATGCCGAGACCGTCGGCGACGCCGCCGACAAAGGCGGTCTTACCGGCACCAAGGGAACCGCAGAGCACAACCACATCGCCGGGACGGAGAAGTCCGGAAAGGCGGCGACCTACGGCGCGGGTATCTGCATCGGATTTGGTAACAAGCTCAACGGTCAAGCAAAGAACTCCAACTGCGTTGCGTCCTGGAGGCTAGTTGCCGATGGGGCCACTGTGGTGGGTTCTGTCAGATCTTCCGTAGTTTCTGCGGAACGAAGGTCGATGGTGCTGCGCACGAGAGCGAAATCACTCCGCATGTGATTGAGAACCTTCTCCCCTCCTCGCAACGCAGCGGCCGGATGGAACGTCGGGACGACGTGCCGACCCCACCACGGATATGCGGTTCCGCGCAGCCGAGTGATACCTGTGGTCGTCTTCAGCAGCAATCTGCTGGCGAAGTTGCCGAGCGTCATCACCACGGCCGGATCGATCAACTGGATCTGCTGAGCTAGGTATCCCTTGCAAGCGGTGATTTCGGCTTCGAGAGGGTCGCGGTTGCCGGGTGGACGACATTTCAGAACGTTGGCGATATACACGTCGTCCCGTTCGATACCGACTTCTGCGGCTAGCTTGTCGAGGAGTCGACCGGCGGCACCGACGAACGGCTCTCCCTGCAAATCCTCATTCCGTCCCGGAGCCTCCCCGATGAACATCAGGTCGGCAGTCGGGCTCCCGACACCGAACACGACGTTGGTGCGCGTTTCGGCGAGTCCGCAGTCAACGCATCCAGCGGCCGTCTGGGCCAACCGGCGGAGTTCGTCGGCCACCATTCAATCGTTCCCGGCTCGAATCGCCGCTTCTATCGCCCGCGCCGTCACCGAGAAGGCGGCCTCCGACAGGCGATCAAGATCACCGGCTTTGTCGCCGCAGGACACTGCGAACGCCGCATCGCCGTCGTAACGTGTGTGAGCCGGACGCAAACATGCCGCCAGCGCATCCTGGGACCGAACTGCCAACCGTTGAGTGGAAGGCCGATCGAAAGCAGCGTCCGTGGCAACGACGACCAGCGTGGTGTTGCCACTCATGAGCGAGATCGGATCGAAGTCTGGTTCGGGCACACCACCGGTGAGTGGTTCCCCGGCCGAAGTAAACACATCTCCGAGAGCGTTGACTACCACCAGCGCCGCAACCGTTACCCCGTCCAGTGTCACCGAGGCCGATCCGATCCCCCCCGGCTTGATGTTCTCGAAGCCTCGCCATTTCGCAACCGTGGCCCCGGCGCCGGCGCCGATCCGGCCCGGTTCAACAGGATCGGCCGATGCAGCCCGGTAGGCGAGCGCACCTTGTTCCTGGCCCGGGCGGGTTTCCGGATCGCCCACCCCCATGTCGAAGATAACGGCTCCGGGAACGATTGGGACCGGGCCCAATGGGGTCGGATGGCCACGCCCATCGGCGGCAAGTTCCTTCATTACACCGTCGGCCGCGGCCAGGCCAAAGGCGCTGCCTCCGGTGAGCAGCAACGCCTGGATCGTCTCAACTCGCATTCCAGGTTGCAGCAGGGCCGTTTCCCTCGTCCCGGGAGCCGCTCCCCTGATTTCCACAGCCGCCACGTTCGGCTCCGGCAGGACGATCACAGTGCATCCGGTGATCTGAGCAGGGTGGGTCCAATGCCCGACGGTCACTCCGGGGATTGCAGTGATTGTCATGGCTGGTACCTCCGAGGCATACGCGGACCGATCTGACAGACGATCTCGTAGTTGATGGTGCCCGTAAGGTCTGCCCACTCCTCCACCGCGATCTTCTCGTCACCCTGGCGGCCGATCAATACCACTTCATCGCCCACCTCGACCGGATCGGATCCAACGTCGACCACGATGTAGTCCATCGTCACCGTGCCGGCCAGCGGATAGCGTTTGCCGCGTATCAGGACCTCTCCGCCGTCGGAGAGCAGCCGAGGCAGACCGTCTGCATACCCCATGGGAATCGAAGCAACCCGGCCTTCCGTCGGCATCGCCCGCCTTCGGCCGTATGACGGGCGAGTGCCTGCCGGGTGCCGTTGGACGTGAGCAACCTCAGAGACCACTCTCATTGCCGGCCAGAGATCGAGCTCGGAGCCAACCGAACGGTCGGGTTGGAGTCCGTAGGTCCCGATCCCAATGCGGACCAGGTCGTATCGGGCCTCGGGGAACTCGATCGCTCCCGCGGTGTTGGCGGAGTGCATCATCGGCACAGCGAAGCCGGCATTCCGGATGGCAGCGACAGCCGTCTCGTAGCGCTCGATCTGGAGGCGGGTGAACTCGGGATCGGCCTCCGACACGGCGAAGTGGGTCCAGACGGCCGCCAGATCAAGTCCGGGAGCAGCATCGATGCGGCGGGCCAAATCCAAGGCGTGATCGGGAGAAGTGCCGACACGGTGCATACCTGTGTCCACCTTGAGATGAACGGGGACGGGGGTAGTGGCGATACCGGCCAGGGCATCGACCATACGCTCCGAATAAACGGTGGGAGTGAGCTTCCATTGCAGGATGGCGGGAGCAGACTCAACGGGGGGTTCGGAAAGCAGAATGATCGGCGCCTCAATCCCCGCTTCCCGCAACCGGGCGCCTTCCGAGACGATCGCCACCGCCAGGGATGTCGCGCCTGCGTCAACCGCCGCTTCTGCAACCGGCACATCACCGTGCCCGTAGGCATCGGCCTTTACGACTGCACAGACGCCGGCCGGCTCCACCAGCTTCCGAAAGACGGCGATGTTGTGTGCGATCGCCTCGAGATCGACGTCAACCCATGTAGGTCTCACCGAATCACTCTCCTGACCTCATCGACCAGAGCCGCTGCCGTCACCGTTTCACGGCGAGCCAGCGAAGCGCCCGTTTCGCCGTGCCAGAAGGCAGCACTGCGGGCCGCTACCTCATGGGGGAGGCCGGTTGAGATGAAGGCTGCGACGATCCCGGTGAGAACATCACCCGTCCCGATCGTGGCAAGTTCCGGCCCGCCGGTATCAACTACCCAGAGTTCGTCACCGGCCACAAAGGTCGGATTCCCCTTGAGGATGACCGTTGCGCCGGTCTCTTTCGCCAGCGAAGAGGCCTCAACATATCCAACGCCACCTCGGGTCAAGCGTTCAAATTCACCGGCGTGCGGGGTGATGACTGTGGGAGCGACACGATTGCGGAGGGGATCGGGATTGGGAAGGGCGTTGATGCCGTCGGCGTCCAGGACCACCGGTCCGTTCCACCTTTCGAGGAGGAGCCTGACGAACCCCTCGACATCAGGTCCGAGACCGGGGCCAAGTGCCAAGACATCGAAACGAGACGCATACTCGAGAACTGCGATTGCATCTTCGGCCACGAACTGGGACGTGCTGCCAACGCCATGGGTTAGTAGTCCCGGGGCAGCCGCGGCATATGCCGACTGACTCGCAACCGGACAGACGATCGAAGCTGATCCGGCGCCGGCGCTCAACGCAGATGACGCCGCAAGCAAGGCCGCTCCCGTCATTCCCGGCGCTCCACCAACAACCGCGACCGAACCGGCCGACCACTTGTGTGCAGTTCTGACTCGAGCCGGGATAGGCGCGTCCGATTCCTCGCATTGGAGAAACTCGGAATCACCCGCGTCCAGGCCGATGTCAACAACAACCACCTGCCCGCTCACATCCGGACCGATTCCTACGAGGTGACCTACCTTGCGACTGTGGAAGGTGACGGTCGTTTCGGCCCTGAACGTCGGGCCGCCGCAAGTTCCGTCGGTGGCGTTGAGGCCGCTGGGTACATCAACCGAAAGAACCCGACCAGCCGTCTTCGCCCAGGGGATGGCAACGTCCGGCAAATTGCCGCGGAAACCGGCCCCAAACAGTGCGTCGACGATGAGGTCGACCGGTTCTGGATCGGACCAGTCACGGATCGGAACACCGGCGGTAAAGGCGCTCCTCTCGGCCCAGATTGCGGCTCGAGAGCGGGGTGCATTCAAAGGTAGAACCTCGACGGCAACACCGCGGTTGTGTAGGTACCGGGCGGCAACGTATCCATCTCCGCCGTTGTTGCCGGGACCGGCGAGCACGATGACCCGAGACCCGTATCCGATCCCCA